>NZ_JBFTOJ010000044.1:0-35747 GCF_056397905.1 Stenotrophomonas sp. 05L414_2 | reverse complement strand
GGCCATGCCCGGCGGCTTCTGCGATGAAACGGCCGCGCTTCGCGCTCGCCGGGCATGGCCCRGCGCTACCGCCTCACTTCTTTTCCGGCTCGTTGACGATCGCTTCCAGATCCTTCTGCAGATCGGCGAACAGCGGCTGCATGCGCGTCTGGATCGCCACCATCACGTTCTGCATCAGCGCCGGGGTCTTGTCGAGCAGGCTCTGGCCGGCCGGGCTCTCGTAGAACTCGGCCATGGCCAGCACGTCTTCCTTGCTGAAGGTCTTCTTGTACAGGTCCACGTACATCGGCCGCAGCTGCTGCCACGACAGTGCCTGGCGCAGGGTCTGGCTGGTACGGGCCTGGATGCGCTGCAGCTGTTCCTGCTGCTGGGCGTTGAGCTTGCGCTGTGCGGCGACCTGTTGGAACTGCTGCTGCTGCATCGCTTCGATCTGCGGCAGCATGGTGTCGATCATGCTCTGCGCACGCGAGGCCGACAGCAGGCGGTTGATGTCGCCATCGGTGGGGGCTGCGGCCAGCACCGGCGTGCTTGCTGCGGCCAGCACCAGCAGCAGGGTCGCGCGGCGCAACAGGGAGGGAACGAAGCGGATCATGCGGAGCGTCCTGCAGTACACGGGATGGCAAGCATACCCCCGGCAAAGGCGAAGGCGGCGTGTTCGGTGCCTGATCGGCGGCATACGGGGCGTGATGGCAGCCACGGCGACGCGGCTGCCGCTACAATGCGTAGATGGGCAGTGGACCGGTCATCATCAGCGCGCAGCTTGAAATCCCCGACGGCGAGATCGTCGAGCGTTTCGTGCGTGCCAGTGGTGCCGGCGGCCAGAACGTCAACAAGGTCTCCACCGCGGTGGAACTGCGTTTCGACGTGGCCGGCTCGCCCTCGTTGCCCGAGCCGCTGCGCGAGCGCCTGTTGGCGCGGCGCGACCGGCGCATGACCGGCGAAGGCGTGCTGGTCATCGACGCGCAACGTTTCCGCACCCAGGATCGCAATCGCGAGGATGCGCGCGAGCGGCTGGCGGCCTTCATCCAGGCCGGGCTGAGCGTGCCCAAACCACGCAAGGCCACCAAGCCGACCTTCGGGTCGAAACTGCGTCGTCTGGACGCCAAACGCGGGCGCGCGCAGATCAAGCGCGGGCGCTCATCACGTGACTGGGAGTGATTGCTTGAACAACCCGACGCCGTTGCTGCCGGCCATTCCGCCGAACATGCCGCAGGTCAAGCCCAACCGTTTCCTGCGCTGGCTGGCGCGCTGCACGCTGCGCATGGGCGGCTGGAAAGTGACCGGTACGCTGCCGAACGTTCCCAGGCTGGTCTTCATCATCGCTCCGCATTCGTCCAACTGGGACGGGCTGTGGGGCATGGCCGCCAAGATCGCACTGGGCATGAAAGTGAAGGTGCTGGGCAAGGCCTCGCTGTTCTGGTGGCCACTGGGCCCGCTGCTGCACAAGCTGGGCGTGATCCCGCTGGATCGCAGCTCGCCGCAGGGCACTGTCGGCCAGGCCGTGGACCTGCTGCGCAACAACGAGAAGATGTGGTTCGCCATCACCCCCGAAGGCACCCGCAAGGCCGTGAAGGACTGGAAGGCCGGCTTCCTGAAGATTGCGCGGATGGCCGACGTGCCGATCCTGGCCGCGTATTTCCACTACCCGGAAAAGACCATCGGCATCGGCCCGCTGTTCACGCCGACCGGCGATGATGCCGCAGACATGGCGACCATCCGCGAGTTCTACCGGCCCTGGATCGGCAAGACCCGCGGCACGGTCTGAGCCAGCCGCTGCTGGCAGCGTAGACGCCACGTCCGGCACATGCCGGGCGCCCGTGACAGGAGTAGGGTGGACGGCTGCCATCCCGTACCGTCTGCCCAAGGAGCGTTTTACATGTCGCGTACCGTAGTCCTGGCCGCCGCCATCAGCCTGGCGCTGGCGGCCTGTTCCGGCAAGGAGTCCACCCCCGTGTCCGAAGCCCAGAATGCACCGGCCCAGCAGCCGGCCGAAGCCTCCACCAATCCGCTGCTGACCGCCAGCAGCCTGCCGTTCCAGGCACCGCCGTTCGACAAGATCAAGGACAGCGATTACCTGCCGGCGTTCGAAGAAGGCATGCGCCAGCATCTGGCCGACGTGCGCAAGATCGCCGACAGCGCCGAGCCGGCCACCTTCGACAACACCATCGTGGCGATGGAGCGCAGCGGCGAGACCCTGACCCGCGTGTCGCGCATCTTCTTCGGCCTGGTCCAGGCCGAYACCAACGATGCSCGCCAGAAGATCCAGGAAGAAGTGGCGCCGAAGCTGGCCGCGCACCAGGACGAGATCAACCTCGATCCGAAGCTGTTCGCGCGCGTGAAGTCGCTGTACGACCAGCGTGAGACGCTGGGCCTGGATCCGGTGCAGAAGCGCCTGGTCGAGCATTACTACGACGGCCTGGTGCGCTCGGGCGCGCAGCTGTCCGACGCCGACAAGGCGAGCCTGCGCAAGCTAAACGTGGAAGAAACCACGCTGTCCACCCAGTTCCACACCCGCCTGGTGGCTGCAACCGCCGCGGCTGCGGTCGTGGTGGACGACAAGGCCAAGCTGGCCGGCCTGGACGAGGGCGCGGTCAACAATGCCGCCGCGGCCGCCAAGGACCGCAAGCTGGATGGCAAGTTCCTGCTGCCGCTGCAGAACACCACCCAGCAGCCGGTGCTCGGTTCGCTGACCGACCGCGACCAGCGCGCCGCCGTGCTGAAGGCTTCGGAAACCCGTGCCGAGCGTGGCGATGCCAACGACACCCGGCAGACCGTGCAGCGCCTGGCCCAGCTGCGTGCGCAGAAGGCCAAGCTGCTCGGCTTCGACACCTTCGCCGACTACCAGCTGGGCGACCAGATGGCCAAGACCCCGGCGGCCGCACTGAAGCTGCTGACCGACACCGTGCCTGCCGCCACCGCCAAGGCGCGTGCCGAAGCCGGTGAGATCCAGAAGGTGATCGACGCCCAGAAGGGTGGTTTCCAGGTGGCCGCCTCGGATTGGGATTTCTACGCCGAGCAGGTGCGCAAGGCCAAGTACGATCTGGACGAGTCGCAGATCAAGCCGTACTTCGAGCTGGACAACGTGCTGCAGAACGGCGTCTTCTACGCCGCCACCCAGCTGTACGGCATCACCTTCAAGCCGCGCACCGACATTCCGACCTACAACCCGGACATGAAGGTGTACGAAGTGTTCGACAAGGACGGCACCTCGCTGGCCCTGTTCTACACCGACTACTTCAAGCGTGACAGCAAGTCCGGTGGCGCCTGGATGGACGTGTTCGTCGAACAGGACGGCCTGACCGGTGCCAAGCCGGTGGTCTACAACGTCTGCAACTTCACCAAGCCGGCCGCCGGCCAGCCTGCGCTGATCAGCTTCGACGACGTCACCACGATGTTCCATGAGTTCGGCCATGCACTGCATGGCATGTTCTCGAACGTGAAGTACCCGTCGATCGCCGGTACCGCCACCTCGCGCGATTTCGTCGAGTTCCCGTCGCAGTTCAACGAGCACTGGGCGCTGGACCCGAAGGTGTTCGCCAACTACGCCAAGCACTACAAGACCGGCGAAGCGATGCCGCAGGAACTGGTCGACAAGATCCTCAAGGCGCGCAGCTTCAACCAGGGCTATGCGACCACCGAGTACCTGTCGGCGGCACTGCTCGACCTGGCCTGGCACACGCAGAAAGCCGATGCCCCGCTGCAGGACGTCGGCGCCTTCGAAGCGGGCGCGCTGAAGAAGTTCAAGGTCGATCTGCCGCAGGTGCCGCCGCGTTACCGCACCACCTACTTCGACCACATCTGGGGTGGCGGTTACTCGGCCGGCTACTACGCCTACTTCTGGGCGGAAGTGCTGGACCATGACGCCTACCAGTGGTTCACCGAACACGGTGGCCTGACCGCCGCCAACGGCCAGGAATTCCGCGACAAGATCCTCTCGCGCGGCAACAGCGTGGAGCTGTCGACCCTGTACCGCGATTTCCGCGGCAAGGACCCGTCGGTGGAGCCGCTGCTGAAGTTCCGCGGCCTGAAGTAAGCGCGGCCTGAAGTACGAAAAACAAAACGGCGGGGGAAACCCCGCCGTTTTTCGTTGTGTCGATGCCATCGACAGATTCTGCAGTTTGCCGCTCATCCACGCATGGCGTGGATCTACTGCAGTTCGCGGAAATCTGTCGAAGGCGGGTGGCTCCGGTTGCGGGGGTGTCCGCGGCATGGATGCCGCGGCCAAGCCCCCATGGACGGGTTTACGGCGTCCCCCGCAACCGGACCCACCCCGCCATCCCCCAGGAAACCGGCTTTGGCTGTTGAGGTTGCCGGCCAGCGGCCGGCACTACCGGGTGCCGGCCGCAGCCCGGCCATCACGTCCCTACATGCACCCGGTTCGCCTGCTCGGCCAACCCCAGGTGATCCAGCGCGATATCCAGCGCCAGTACATAGCTCTGCGCGCCGTACCCGGCGGCGATGCCCAGGCGCTGGCCAACACCGGCCGGCAGGCACGGCTCGGCCACGGCGCCATCGTCATGCACTTCCACGTACGCGTTGTGCAGGTASGGCAGCAGCCGCTGCAGGCGCAGGCTGTCGGCACATGCGCCCGGATCCAGCAGCGTCACCTCGCCACGGCTGTGRTCGGCCACGCGCAGCGCGTCCAGCAGTTCCTGCTCCGAACCGCAGGCGCGGATCGCCACGCTGGTGCCCGCATCGATCGCACGGTGCACCAGTGATTTCAGTACCGGCGCCGGCAGCGGCGCGGCGGTGCGGATCAACGCGCCCGCCGCTTCCGGGCCACGGATGATGAAGATCGACATGGCTCAGCCCTCCCGTGCCAGGCGACGGCTGACGATGGCCAATGACAGCGGATAACCCGCCTGCTGGCTGCGCTGGTCGACCACCACGGCGGCCGGGCCGTGCTGCAGGCGCAGGCGCGCCTCCAGACCGGGCTGGTGCGGCGACTGCAGTTCGATGTACTCCGCCGGCAGACCGTCCAGCGCCGCCTGCAGCGCACCGCCCTCGGCACACCATTGCGCCTCGTCGGCGACGCCGACATCAAGCAGCACCCAGTCCGCGGTGCGCGCCTGCGGCTGGCACAGACACTGGCGCACATCGGCCAAGCTGGCGCAGTCGGTGCACAGCACCGGATGGCCGGACAACTCGGCCGGCAGCAGCGGACGCGGCACCGACGGCGACGCATGCCGGATCACCAGGAGGGTCATACAACACCTTGCGCAAAGCGCCCTGCGGCGCGGTAGGCATACGATGCGCGTGGGGGCCGTAAAGGTGCGATGCCCAGTGCCCGGCCCGGGCGTAAAACCTTCATAACGTCCGGCCGGAATGCACCCGGTGGCTGCCGACTGTTGATCGGCACGGGCATGGAGACCGGCATGATGCCCGGGAACCTCACGCCTGCCCTTGCGGTCTGATGCCCACCCACCACCCGGAGCCTGACATGGATGCTGTAGCCCGTCCGCCGTTCCCAGAGCGCGCGCTCACCTGGCTGAAGAAGGAGGCACTGCCGCTGCTGGTGATGCTGGGCCTGCTCGCTGCCGCCCGCGACACCCTCGCCAACCACTACGTCGTGCCCAGCGGTTCGATGCAGCCGACGCTGCAACCGGGTGACCGGGTGGTGGTGGACATGCGCGCCTACGGCCTGCGCCTGCCGTTCACCAGCCAGGAGCTGCTGGCTGCCGGCACGCCGCAGCGTGGTGAGGTGGCGGTGTTCGATTCGCCGGCCGATGGCACCCGCCTGATCAAGCGCGTCGCCGCCGTGGCCGGCGACCACGTGCAGCTGCGCGATGGCCACCTGAGCATCAACGGCCAGCCGCTGCAGATCGCCGACCTGGCCGACACCGAAGCTTTCGGAGAGCGCCGCGCCAGCCTCGATCTGGACAGCGGCGGTGGCCCGGACATCGCGGATCTGCAGGTGCCCGCCGGCAAGGTGCTGGTGCTGGGCGACCATCGTGGCAACAGCTTCGACGGTCGCTTCTTCGGCTTTGTCGATGCAGACAAGATCTATGGCCGCGCAGTGGCGGTGTACTACCGCCGTGGCGACGGCTTTGAGTGGCAGCGGCTGTAAGCTTATCGATATGCCAGAAGTATCAATCATGACCTATCGGGTTATGGATCGACTGGATGGACGGGCCTAGTCTGGGGCCCGTCCCCTCCACTCCGGCCGCCCCCACGGCCCACCGCTCCCATGACTGGCGATACCCCGGCGGCCCTCGCCGACCGTCCCCGTACTGACGACGCTCCCGTCGACACCCGCATCCAGCAGGGGACGCCGGCCTTCCGCCGCACCGCGCTGGCGCTGTTTTTGGCTGGCTTTTCGACCTTCGGCCTGCTGTACACGGTGCAGCCACTGCTGCCCGAGTTCAGTCGCCACTTCGGCGTGTCCGCTGCCGGCAGCGCGATGTCGCTGTCGCTGACCACCGGCACCCTGGCCGTGGCCATGCTGCTGGCGGGCCTGCTGTCCGATGCGGTCGGCCGGCGCCCGCTGATGATCGTTGCGTTGCTGGCCTCGGCCACGCTGTCGCTGTGCACCGCACTGGTCGACGACTGGGCCACCCTGCTGGTGCTGCGCACCCTGTTGGGGCTGGCATTGAGCGGCGTGCCGGCGGTGGCGATGACCTACCTGGTGGAAGAGATGGACAGCCGCGCGCTGGGCCTGGCGATGGGCCTGTACATCGGCGGCAACGCCATCGGTGGCATGAGCGGGCGCCTGCTGGCCGGCATCATCGCCGACCACTGGGGCTGGCGCTGGGGCATCGGCGTGGTCTCGATCATCGCCATGGCCAGCACCGTGCTGCTGTGGCTGCAGCTGCCACCGTCGCGCCACTTCCAGGCCAGTCGCAGTGGCCTGCGCCAGCTGCCCGCGCGCTGGCGCACGCTGTTTGCCGATCCCGGCCTGCCGTGGCTGTTCGCCACCTCGTTCGTGCTGATGGGTGTGTTCGTCACCCTCTACAACTACCTCGGCTATCACCTGCTGGCGCCGCCGTACCACCTCAGCCAGACCGTGGTCGGGTTGATCTTCAGCGTGTATCTGGTCGGCACCTTCAGTTCAGCGTGGATGGGCCAGCAGGCCACGCGCCATGGGCGCGGTCGCATCCTGGCGATCTCCTTCGGCCTGATCGCCGCCGGCATCGTGCTGCTGGCGATGCCGTGGCTGCCGGCGATGGCAGTGGGCATCGCGCTGGTGACCTTCGGTTTCTTCGGTGGTCATTCGGTGGCCAGCAGCTGGGTCGGCAGCCGTGCCGGCTCCATGCGTGCGGAAGCGTCGGCGCTGTACCTGTTTGCCTACTACCTGGGCTCGAGCGTGCTGGGCGGCGTGGGTGGTCTGGCCTATGCCGCGTGGGACTGGCTGGGCGTGTGCGCGTTCGCCGCGCTGCTGACCCTGATCGGCGGTGGCATCGTGTGGGCGCTGCAGCAGCGCGCGCCGCAGCCGGTGACCGCCTGACGCCCGCCGGGCATGGCCCGGCGCTACCTGGGTGGGCCAGCGGTAGCGCCGGGCCGTGCCCGGCGAGCGCGCAGCGCGGCACCTCACGCTTCCGCAAACGCCTCGCGAAGCAGCCCGGCGAAATTGCGGATCAACGGTGTCACCCCCTCGCGGCGCCACGCCAACTGCACTTCCGAATGCGCGCCGGCATCGGCCAGCGGCACGAAGCGCGCACCTTCCACCCGGATGTGGTCGCACGACGAAGGCAGGATCGCCGCACCCAGTCCCGCAGCGGCCAGGCTGATCAGCGTTGAAGCCTCACCGGCTTCCTGCACGATGCGCGGGGTGAAACCCGCTGCCGCGCACAGCGCGATCATGTGGTCATGGATGCCCGCCCCGGCGCTGCGGCGGAACGCCACGAACGGTTCCTGCGCCAGATCACGCAACGCCAGCGTCCCGCCTTTCGACAGGCGACGCAGGGCAGGGTGGTCGGCATGCACGATCAACGCCAGCGGGTCGACGAACAGGCTGTGCGCCACCAGCTCGGCCGGCAGCGTGCGCTTGCGGATGATGCCCACATCCAGGCTGCCATCGAGCAGCGCATCGATCTGCTGCAGGGTGTTCATCTCGCTCAGCTGCAGCCGCACCTGCGGATACTGCTGGCGGTACTGCAGGATCGAACGCGGAATCTGCGGTGACAACGGCGTGGCCCGGGTCAGGCCGATACGCAGCTCACCCTGCTCGCCACGCTGCGCGCGCTGCACTTCATCCACCGCCGATTCCACCTGCTGCACGATGCTGCGCGCACGTTCCTGCAGCAGTTCCCCTGCAGCGGTCAGCTGCACACGCCGATGGCTGCGCACGAACAGGCGCGCACCGATCAGTTCCTCCAGCTGCCGGATCTGCTGGCTGAGCGGCGGCTGCGACATCCCCAACCGCTCGGCCGCCTGGCCGAAGTGCAGGGTATCGGCAACGGCAAGGAAGTAGCGCAGGTGGCGAAGTTCGATGGACATGGATGCAGTCTATCCAGCCCGACGCCGGGAATYGTCATCCACGCATGGCGTGGATCAACCGTGTCGACCAAGGTCGACACCCACCAAGAGCAGGCCACACCGCCCCGCCATCCCGCGGAATCCCCGCTGTTGCCGTTGCCGTTGCCGTAGATTCGGCAGGTGCAGGGCGCAGCCCTGCCGACAGCCCCTCACCGCTCCGAATGCCCGCTCTGGTCGTAATCGCGCGGGCTGAACAACTCTGGCTGGATCAGCTCGATGAACGCCCGCGCCTGCGCCGACAGCGCCTTGCCGCGCCGCACGATCACCCCGTAACTGCGCTCCGGGAACCAGCGCTTCATCGACCGTGCGGCCAACCGTTCGCGGTCAGCATCGTTCAGGCACAGCGCCGGCACGATGGAAATGCCCATGCCCATCGCCACGTACTGCTTGATCACCTCCCAGCCGCCCACTTCCAGCGCAACGGTGTAGGCGATGCGGTGACGCTGGAACACCTGGTCCACCAGCCGGTAGGTGATCTGCCGTTTCGGCGGCAGCACCAGCGGATAACGGGCGATGTCGGCCAGTTCCAGCTCGCCACCGCTGGCCAGCGGATGGTCATGCGGGGCGATCAGCACCTGTTCGAAACGGTAGGCCGGCGCATAGCTGAGGTCGGCCGGCACATCGGTCATCGAGCCGATCGCCAGGTCGGCGGCATCCTCGCGCAGCAGGTCGGTGCCGTCGGCGCTGATGGCGTTGTGCAGGGTCAGGCGTACGTCGGGGTAATGCTGGCGGAAGCGTTCGACGATCTTCGGCAGCAGGTACAGGATGGTCGAGCTGTTGGCAGCGATGTTCAGTTCGCCCGCGTCCAGCCCGCGCACCTTGTCGCGGAAGCGTGCTTCCAGACCGTCCAGGCTCTCCACCAGCGGCTGCGCCATTTCATACAGCAGCTGGCCCTCGCGACTGGGCACCAAGCGCCGGCCGCTGCGCTCGAACAGCGGTACCCCCAGCTCACGCTCCAGCGCTTGCAACTGCAGGCTGATGGCCGGTTGGCTGACGAAAAGTGCCTCAGCCGCCCGTGAGACTGAGCCCAGGCGCACCGTCTGGCAGAACGCGCGCAGCGGCTTCAGCCGATCGGATTTGTAGGAAAAACGAGGACTTGGCGGGCTACGTGTGGTCATGGCGTCACAAGTATTAGCACAAGTTATGTAAAGCATTGCAAAAACTGTTTTGCCAAATACAGGGCTGCGGCCGCACGGTGGAGTCGTTCCCCCACGCTGGAGTTCTGCCATGTCCGCCGTCGCTTCCGCTGTTCCCTCCACCGCCGCCAAGGCCACGCCGGGCATTGCCTTGGCGACCCAGGTGGCGGGCCAGGCCACCGTGCTGCCGGCGCCGTTGCTGGCCCTGCTGGTGTCCCTGCACCGGGCAGTGGAACCCGGCCGGCAGGCGCGGCTGCAGGCCCGTCGCGAGCGCCAGGCGTTCTTCGACCAAGGCGGCCTGCCGGACTTCCGCCAGGACACCACCGCGATCCGCAGCGGTGACTGGACCGTGGCGCCGCTGCCGGCCGCGCTGCAGGACCGTCGCGTCGAGATCACCGGCCCGACCGACCCGAAGATGGTCATCAACGCGCTGAACTCCGGCGCCAAGGTGTTCATGGCCGACTTCGAGGATTCGACCTCGCCGACCTGGCGCAACCTGCTGGCCGGTCAGCAGTCGCTGGCCGCTGCGGTTCGCGGCGACCTGCAGTACACCGCACCCAATGGCAAGCACTACGCACTGCGCCCCTACGATGAGCAGGCGGTGCTGATCGTGCGTCCGCGCGGCTGGCACCTGGACGAAAAGCATGTGCGCGTGGATRGCCAGTTCCTCGCCGGCGGCCTGTTCGATGCGGCGGTCTTTGCCTTCCACAATGCGCGCGCGCTGCAGTCCAGGGACCGCGGTCCGTACTTCTACCTGCCGAAGCTGCAGAGCATGGAAGAGGCAGCGCTGTGGGAGACCGCGCTGTCGCACATCGAAGGCATGCTCGGCCTGCCGCACGGGCAGATCAAGGTGACCGTGCTGATCGAAACGCTGCCGGCTGTGTTCGAGATGGATGAGATCCTGCACGCCCTGCGCGATCGCATCGTCGGCCTCAACTGCGGGCGCTGGGATTACATCTTCTCGTACCTGAAGACCTTCCGCCGCCACGCTGACCGCGTGCTGCCCGAGCGTGGCCAGGTGACCATGACCCAGCCGTTCCTGAAGGCGTATTCGGAACTGCTGATCCAGACCTGCCATCGCCGCGGCGCACATGCGATGGGCGGCATGGCTGCGCAGATTCCGATCAACAACGATGCCGCCGCCAACGAGCAGGCGATGGCGCGGGTACGTGCCGACAAGCTGCGCGAAGTGAGCGCTGGCCACGATGGCACGTGGGTCGCCCATCCGGCGCTGATTCCGGTGGCGATGGCGATCTTCGACGAGCACATGCCCACGCCCAACCAGCACCACGTGCTGCGCCAGGATGTGCGCGTGGGTCGCGATGAACTGATCGCGCGGCCGCCGGGCACGATCACCCGCGCTGGCTTCGAAGGCAATGTCGAAGTCTGCGTGCGCTACCTGGCCGCATGGCTGGATGGCAACGGCTGCGTGCCGATCCACCACCTGATGGAGGACGCGGCCACCGCCGAGATCAGTCGCAGCCAGCTGTGGCAGTGGCTGCATACCCCGGGCCAGCAGCTGGACGACGGCACTGCCATCGATCTGGCGCTGCTCGATACCACCCTGGCGCAGCTGCCGGCGCGCCTCGGCGACACCTCGGCGCTGCCCGGTGGCGGCCGCATCGAAGAAGCCATCACCCTGCTGGCCGAGTTGAGCCGCAGCAACGAACTGACCGACTTCCTGACCCTGCCGGCGTACGCGCGCATCGACTGACCGCTGCATGCCGGTTTTCCCGCCGCTTCCTTCCCCGCTGCATCCGCACGAACCGAACTGGAGATAGACATGAGCACGCTGCCCACTGCCGAACAGATCCAGCACGACTGGGACACCAATCCGCGCTGGGAAGGCATCCAGCGCAACTACAGCGCCGCCGACGTGGTGCGCCTGCGTGGCACCGTCCATATCGAGCATTCGCTGGCCCGGCTGGGCGCGGAAAAGCTGTGGAAGTCGCTGCATGAGCGCGACTTCGTCAACGCGCTCGGCGCGCTGACCGGCAACCAGGCCATGCAGCAGGTGAAGGCCGGGCTGAAGGCGATCTACCTGTCCGGCTGGCAGGTGGCGGCCGATGCCAACCTGGCCGGGCAGATGTACCCGGACCAGTCGTTGTACCCGGCCGATTCGGTGCCGGCGGTGGTCAAGCGCATCAACAACACGCTGCTGCGTGCCGACCAGCTGCACCATGCCGAAGGCAAGGATGACATCGACTTCCTGCAGCCGATCGTGGCCGACGCCGAAGCCGGTTTCGGCGGCGTGCTCAACGCCTTCGAGCTGATGAAGGCGATGATCGAAGCCGGTGCCGCCGGCGTGCACTTCGAAGACCAGCTGGCCTCGGTGAAGAAGTGCGGGCACATGGGTGGCAAGGTGCTGGTGCCGACCCGCGAGGCGATCGAGAAGCTCAACGCCGCGCGGCTGGCCGCCGACGTGCTGGGCGTGCCGACCCTGCTGGTGGCGCGTACCGACGCCGAGGCGGCTGATCTGCTGACCAGCGACATCGATGGCAACGACAAGCCGTTCGCCAYCGGCGAGCGCACCGTGGAGGGCTTCTACAAGACCCGCAACGGCCTGGACCAGGCCATCAGCCGCGGCCTGGCCTACGCACCGTATGCCGACCTGGTGTGGTGCGAGACCGGCAAGCCGGACCTGGAATTCGCGCGGAAGTTCGCCGAGGCGATCCATGCGAAGTTCCCGGGCAAGCTGCTGGCCTACAACTGCTCGCCCAGCTTCAACTGGAAGAAGAACCTGGACGACGCCACCATTGCCAGGTTCCAGAAGGAGCTGGGCAGCTACGGCTACAAGTTCCAGTTCATCACCCTGGCCGGTTTCCACGCGCTGAACTACGGCATGTTCAATCTGGCCCACGGCTATGCGCGCCGGCAGATGAGCGCCTTCGTGGAGCTGCAGGAAGCCGAGTTCGAAGCGGCCGAGCGCGGCTTCACCGCGGTCAAGCACCAGCGCGAAGTCGGCACCGGCTACTTCGATGCGGTGACCCAGGCGATCCAGCAGGGGCAGTCCTCGACCACCGCGCTGACCGGCTCGACCGAGGAAGAGCAGTTCCATGGCGAGCGCAGCGAACGGGCTGCGTGATCTGGTCGTGCCGGCCGCTGGCCGGCAACCCTTTGTGTTCCCGCAGTCCTTGATGCTGTCGGCCAGCGGCCGGCGCGACCAGGGCTCGGACTGATCAGGGTGGCCAGGGAAGGGCCAGACGACGCCGGCAGATCGGGGGATCTGCCGGCGTTGTTGTATCTGCGGCTGCTGCGACAATGGGCGTCGCGGTCACCGTAAGCTATTGATATGGCTTTCTTTCTTCCTGCGCCCAACGCGTGTGAATGGGCACGGTTGAGTCATGCAGGGCGGGGCACCGCGTCTTCACAAAAATGAGAAGCGGCGCACAGTTTGATTCACTGATATGCTCCGCGGCTCACCAGGGGACGCTGGCGGCGGGTGCAGGGAATGACCGGCAGGGGTGCGGCCGAGAACATCGACACGACAACCGGTATCGCCAAGGTGGCGATGGCCGAGATCGTGCATGCGCTGCTTTCCGACGAAGAGGTCGCCCTGTTTGCCCGGTTTGCCCAGCCCTGCCGGCTGCAGGCGGGCCAGTGGCTGTTCCACCGCGGCCATCGCGGCGAGTGCATGTACATCATCCTGGAAGGCCTGATCGAGCTGGATTTCGGCGAGGACCTGGTGCTCAAGACACTCGGCCGGCATGAGTTCTTCGGTGAGCTCGGCCTGTTGATGGGCGACCATCCGCGCAGCGCCAGCGCGCGGGTGATGGCCGACTGCCACGTGCTGGAGCTGGGACCGGCTGATTTCCATCGCCTGGTCGAGTCCGACCCGGGGCTGGTGGCCTACTTCCTGCGGCGCACGATCCTGCGTGTGCTGACCAACGAGCAGGCCCTGATCAGCCAGCTGCGGCGGCGCAACCATGACCTGGAAGCCGCGCTGGACAACCTGTACATCACCACCCACCAGCTGACCCACACGCGTGAGCTGGTGCGCACCGACGAGCTGACCGGCCTGCACAACCGCCGTGGCCTGGCCCTGTTCCTGCAGGAATGCCGCACGCAGGAAGAGGGGCCGCCGCAGGCGCTGCTGCTGATCGACTGTGACCGCTTCAAGCAGATCAACGACCGCCACGGCCACCAGGCCGGCGACCGGGTGCTGCAGAGCATGGGCAACATCCTGCGCTCGATGGCCGGCGAACATGACCTGGCCTGCCGCTTGGGCGGCGACGAGTTCTGCCTGATCCTGCGCCGGGCCAATGTCGAGATCGTGCAGCACGCGGCTGAATTCATCCTCAGCGCGGTGCACGGCCTGCTCGAGCGCAGCCATGGCACCCCGCACGTCAGCCTGGCCAGCATCGGTGCCAGCCTGCTGGCCCCTGACGCGGACTGGAGCGAGTGGTACGCTCGCGCCGATCGTGCGCTGTACCAAGCCAAGCGCGCAGGCGGCAACTGCCTGCGGTGGACCGATGGTCCGGATGGACACTGAGCGGAGATCCTGGCGATGAATGGCGACAACGGAACGTCGGCCCCGCATAACGCCCAGCTGCGGGCGCTGCTGTTCACCGACCTGTGTGATTCGCTGCAACTGGTGGAGCGTATCGGCGACGCTGCCGCAGCCACCCTGTTCCAGGAGCACGACCGTCTGGTGCTGGTATTGCAGCATCGCTGGAATGGGCAGTTGATCGACCGTTCCGACGGTCTGTTCCTGCTGTTCGAACGCCCGGTGGATGCGCTCGGGTTTGCACTGGATTACCAGCGCGACCTGCAGGCACTGGGCGAGCAACGCAGGGTCGAGCTGCGCGCACGAGCGGGCCTGCATGTGGGTGATGTGCTGACCTGGGAAAACAGTCCCGAAGCGGTCAAGGTCGGCGCCAAGTCGATGGAAGTCGAAGGCCTGGCCAAGCCGATGGCCGCGCGCCTGATGACCCTGGCGCGCCCAGGCCAGATCCTGATGTCGGCAGTTGCCGAGTCACTGACCCGACGCGCCACGGATGCCTTGGGCGAGCGTGGCCAACGCTTGCTATGGAAGTCGCACGGGCGTTGGCGGTTCAAAGGCATGCCGACCGTCCAGGAAGTGATTGAAGTTGGCGAGATCGGCTTTGCTCCGCTGCGCCCGCCGCGCGCCAACGCCAAGGCACGGCGTGATCTGCCATTGTGGCGGCAGCCGGTGGTATTGCTGGCGGAAAGCCTGATCCTGGCATCTGTGGTGGTGGGGGGCTGGTTCCTGCTGCGCCCGGAGCCGGCCATCGCATTCTCAGAGCGCGATTGGGTGGTGCTGGCCGACCTTGAAAATTTCACCGGTGAGCCGGTGTTCGATGAATCGACACGCCATGCGATCCTGATCGCACTGGAACAGTCGCGCTACGTGAATGTGCTGTCCGAAGGCAAGATCCGCGAAAGCCTGGAAATGGCGCGCTTGTCCGGCGATACCCGCTTGAATCGCGGTGCAGCGATCGATGTGGCCATGCGCGAAGGCGCTCGAGCGGTCCTGCTGCCGACCGTACGTCCCAAGGCAGGGGGCTATCAGCTGGGAATCGACGTGGTGGCCCCCGGCAGCGGGCAGGTGGTGCGCAGCTTCACCGTCGCCGCCGACGGCCCCGACCAGATGATGTTCGCGGTGGACGATGTCGTCGGTCGTCTGCGCCGTGGCCTGGGCGAATCGGTGGCCAGCCTGGAGCAGTCCTTGCCGCTGCCGAAAGCCTCTACCCGTGACCTGCGTGCTCTGCGCGCCTATGCCCTGGCCGAGAATGCCCTGGGCCAGCGCCGCTTCGAGGAAGCACGCAATCTCTACCAGGCTGCGATCGACATCGATCCCGGTTTCGCGCTGGCCTACATGGGCGTGGCCAAGCTGCTGGCGCGCACCGAAGAAGGGCGGCAGGCCCGCGAGGCGATGCAGCATGCGCTCGCCCAGCAGGAACGCCTGCCACCGCGCGAGCGCCTGTACCTGAAGGCCTGGCAGGAAGAACTGGAACCGGGCGGCTGGGCCCTGGAGCAATGGCGGACGCTGGCCAAGGTCTATCCCGATTCCTTCGCCGGGCTGTCCAATACGTCCTGGCTTCTGTTGCAGGACAATCGTTTCAGCGAAGCCGAATCCTACGCACATGCGGCGTCCGTACCGCAGGATCCGCTGCGGCTGTATCCGATGGTGCAGTTGGCACGCATCCAGATCGCCCACAACCAACCGCAGCTGGCCGCCGAAACGCTGATGCAGGCACAAGGGCTGCGCGGCCGCGATGATCCCGATGACACTGGCGTCGATGTATTTGTGGCGCAGCGCCGTTACGTACAGGCCGGCCAGCTGCTTGTGAAGCTGCGCACCGGAGATGCGCTGGCGCAGCGGATGCGGCTGCGTGCACAGCTGCTGCTGGCTGCCGACCAAGGTGATTGCGCGTCGATGCAGGCGGCCGTGCGCGCGGACGCACCGGCACCTGAGCTTGCGGACATGCAGGTACAGCAGCGATTGCAGCACGCCAGCGTGACCACGTTGTGCGCGGCGGGCGACAAAGCCGAACTGCAGGCCATCGCAGCGCAGCTGCAGCCGCTGCTGGAAGATCGCGACGATCCCATGCAGCAGGCCCGCAGCCTGCAGTGGCTGGCCCTTGTCTATCTGGCTCAGCGGCAGGGACAGACCGATGTTGCCGAAGCCTGGCTGCATGCCAACGAGGCGCTGCTGCGCGCCCAGCGCAGCCCGATGGTCGGTAAATGGATGCGCGTGGTTGCGGCGATGGGCGAACTGCAGAGGCAACGGCCGGACGCTGCGCGGGCCCTGATCGAGCCGATGCTAGATGGCAGCGAGCCGGTGCAGGCGCACGTGGTACTGCTGCATGCGCTACGTGCGCAGAGCGATGAAACAGGCGTGCGCCGCGAGCAGGAATGGCTGGCCCGCCACCGTGGCCAGGCCATTGCCGAAGTCTCGGCGATGCAGGTCTGGCAGCCGCTGAACGTGCACGATGTATCGAGCTGGGCCGCGCCGGTGAAGGCGGGCGGCGCGCCCTGAGCCGGTATCAGCCGCCGATGCAATCGTCGACTTTGCCCGCTTCGAAGCAGAACACCACATTCATCGCGGTCAGCGAGCTGGCGAGGTGTTTCTGCAGGCCGTCGCGAACGCGGCGAAGCTCCTCCACCGGGGCGAGCGAGTCGATCTTCATGCAGTCCTTCTCACCCAAGGCAGCATCCAGACCGATGCTGGAGAGGGCCTTGGCCGGCGATTCGGCGAAGCGTTCGCGGAAGGCTGTATCGTTGATGAGGTTGTCCAGCAGTACGCCGGCATCTTCAGCGGAAAGGCGAGGGTCGGTAGCCATGTCGATCATCCAGAGTAGAACTTACGGTATCGGCCACCAACGCTCGGCATTTAGGGCGATGTGTGCATTGCACAGAAGCGCCTCCACAGTACCGCGGCCGTTGCGGGCAACCCGCATACTACGGTTTCCACTGGTGGATGATGAAAGATGCAGATCCGACGTTGCGCTATCGTGATGTTCGAACCCCGCAGCGAGGTCTCGCTGGACCTCTCCCTGCTGCTGCAGGGCCAGGCGGGACTGGTAACGCGCATGCATTGGCAGGCCCTTGCCGCCCATCTGGACGCACCCGTGGAGGTGAGCATCGAGGAAATCGATGTGCTGGGCCGCATCGAGCCGGATCGCTGGGTGGAGCCTGCACAGGTCGGCCTCGAAGGCGCCGCGCTGGCACGCCTGCTGGAGATCGGTCTGGTGATCAGCCAGGAGCCAGGTGAGGCTTCGCATCGTGACCGCGACCAGCGCGTGCGCGACGCCAACTGGTGGCCGCTGTCGGCGTTGCAGCACCGGATGGGACGCTGGGGCGGCATCAACAGCGCGCGTGAGATGCGCGAGCACAAGCTGGTCACGGCGCAGGATCTGCATGCCAGGTTCGGTGCACCGCCCGCCGCAGTGGATGCGCCCGGTACCGACCCCTTGATGTTGCCCTATACACCTGACGATGCGCGCGACGAGCTGCTGCGAAAGCGTGCAACCTGCCGAAACTTCGACGCGCAGCGCACGTTGGCGCTGCCGCTGTTGGCGCAGGTACTCAAGCGTACCGTGCAGGCACACGCCGCATTGCGGCCGGGGGATGGCATGGAGTTCCTGAAGAAGCACATTCCTTCCGGCGGCGGTCTGCATCCGTTGGAAACCTATGTGGTCGCCCTGGCTGTCGATGGTCTTGCGCCGGGCGTCTATCRCTACCACCCGATGGAACACGCGTTGCGACCGGTCGCCGTTGCCACCGACGACCTGCGCACCTTGATGCTGGGTTTTGTTTCCGGGCAGGACTGGTTCGCCGACGCCCCGCTGCACCTCATCCAGGTGGCACGCTTCCCACGCAGCTTCTGGAAATACCGCCACCATCCAAAGGCCTACCGGGCGGTGCTGCTTGATGCGGGGCACCTGTCGCAACAATGGATGCTGTCAGCCACCGAGCTTGGACTGGCCGCTTATGWGACCGCGGCGATCAACGAGATCGACGTGGAGAAGGCGCTGGGGCTGGATGGCATCGATGCCAGCCCGGTGATGATATGCGGCCTGGGGTGGCGCGCGGACGCCCAGATCACCAGTGAATTCGACCCGCTGCAGCAGGTCTGGCGCGGGAATCCGGCTCCGCAACCTTGACCTCGTGGCAGCAGGTAGGCCGGGCAGCGCCCGGCCCACCCTCCATCACGCTGCTTCGAAATCCACCAGCACCGCGCCGTCGCCCACCTGGTCGCCGGCCTTGGCCCGATAGCCCTTCACCGTGCCATCGGCCGGTGCCTGCAGGGTGTGCTCCATCTTCATCGCTTCCAGCACCACCAGCGGCGTGCCGCGCTTGACCTGCGTGCCCGCCGCCACCAGCGTTGCGACGATCCTGCCGGGCATCGGTGCCAGCAGGCTGCCGGCATCGGCGCTGGCCTGCTCGGATTCGCCCACCGGGTCGTGCAGGGTGAAGCGGTGCTGGCCATCGCTGGCGAACAGGTACAGCTGATCGCCGTCGCGCTGCAGCTGCAGCCGCCAACGACGCTCGTCCATCTGCACCGACAGGGTCTGGCCATCGGCATGGCCGACCACCTGTTTCGGCGCGGCGTCACCGCACTGCACGCGCCAGCCATCGGCAGTGGTCCACACCTTCAGCGTGCGTGCCCGCTCTGCCTGCTGCAGCGGCACCGAGCGCGCGGCAGGCACGCCCARCCGCCAGCCATCCTGTGCCTGCCACGGYGAATGCGGGTCGCGYRCATCGGCGGCAGCGGCMGGTGTGCTTGCYACSGCGGCGATCGCTGCCAGTTCCCACAGCGCCTGCTCACCGTCACCGGTGACCGCCAGTGCGGCCTGCTCGCGCTCGATCAGCGCGGTATCCAGCTTGGCGTTGGCGAACGAATCGGTCTGCACCAGGCGCCGCAGGAAACCGGCATTGGTGGTCACGCCCACCACCTGGCAGTCGGCCAGGGCCTGGCGCATGCGCCGCAGCGCGGCGTCGCGGTCCACGTCCCAGACGATCAGCTTGGCGATCATCGGGTCGTAGTACGGGGTGATGCTGTCGCCTTCTTCCACACCGGTGTCCACCCGCACGTTGGCCGACGGGGTCGGCAGGCGCAGGCGGCGCAGGGTGCCGGTGGAGGGCAGGAAGCCGCGGTCGGCATCTTCGGCATACAGGCGCGCTTCGAGAGCGTGGCCGTGGATGGCCAGTTCGTCCTGGCGCTTGGGCAGCGGCTGGCCAGCAGCCACGCGCAGCTGCCACTCCACCAGGTCGGTACCGGTGATGAACTCGGTGACCGGGTGTTCGACCTGGAGGCGGGTGTTCATTTCCATGAAGTAGAAATCGCCGTCCGGGCCGGCGATGAACTCCACCGTGCCGGCACCGACGTAGCCCACTGCGCGCGCGGCATCGACGGCGGCCTTGCCCATCGCGGCGCGGCGGTCGGCGCTCATGCCCGGGGCCGGCGCTTCTTCCAGCACCTTCTGGTGGCGGCGCTGCACCGAGCAGTCGCGCTCGAACAGATACACCGCCTCGCCATGGCCACCGCCGAATACCTGGATTTCGATATGGCGCGGGCGCTCGACATACTTCTCGACCAGCACGTGGTCGTTGCCGAACGCCGAGGCCGCCTCGCGCTGGCAGCTGGCCAGCGCATCGACGAAGTCCTCGCTGCGCTCGACCTTGCGCATGCCCTTGCCGCCGCCGCCGGCGCTGGCCTTGATCAGCACCGGATAGCCGATGCCGTCGGCCTGGGCGCGCAGGAACTCCGGCGCCTGCTGGTCGCCGTGGTAGCCCGGCGTCAACGGCACGCCGGCCTTGGCCATCAGTGCCTTGGCAGCACTCTTGTCGCCCATCGCGCGGATCGCACTGGCCGGCGGACCGATGAAGGCGATGCCGGCCGCCACGCAGGCGTCGGCGAASTCGGCGTTCTCGGACAGGAAGCCGTAGCCGGGATGGATGGCCTGCGCGCCGCTGCGGCGTGCGGCGTCGAGGATGGCATCGCTGCGCAGGTAGCTCTCGCGCGCGGCCGCCGGGCCGATGTGGATGGCTTCGTCGGCCAGCCGCACGTGGCGCGCATTGCGGTCGGCATCGGAATACACCGCCACGGTGGCGATGCCGAGGCGGCGGCAGGTGGCGATGACGCGGCAGGCGATCTCGCCGCGGTTGGCGATCAGGACTTTGCTGAACATGGCAACAGACTCGGTCATGGCACAGGTCACATGCGGAACACGCCGAAGCGCGTCTGCTGCGGGGGAGCGTTGAGGCTGGCCGACAGGGCCAGGGCCAGTACCCGGCGGGTATCGACCGGATCGATCACGCCGTCGTCCCACAGGCGCGCACTGGCGTAGTACGGGTGGCCCTGCTGCTCGAACTGGTCGCGGATCGGTGCCTTGAACGCATCCTCTTCCTCGCCCGGCCACTGCCCGCCCTTGGCTTCGATGCCATCACGCTTGACCGTGGCCAGCACGCTGGCGGCCTGTTCGCCGCCCATCACGCCGATGCGTGCGTTCGGCCACATCCACAGGAAATTGGGCGAGTACGCACGGCCGCACATGCCGTAGTTGCCGGCACCGAACGAACCACCGATCACCACGGTGAACTTGGGTACCTTGGCGCAGGCCACCGCCATCACCAGCTTGGCCCCGTCCTTGGCGATGCCACCCTGTTCGTATTTGCGGCCGACCATGAAGCCGGTGATGTTCTGCAGGAACACCAGCGGAATGTTGCGCTGGGTGCACAGCTCGATGAAGTGCGCGCCCTTCAGCGCGGACTCGGAGAACAGGATGCCGTTGTTGGCGAKGATSSCGATCGGRTAGCCGTGCAGRTGGGCGAAGCCGGTGACCAGCGTTGCGCCATAGCGCGGCTTGAACTCGTCAAAGCGCGAGCCGTCGACCAGTCGCGCGATCACTTCGCGCACGTCGTAGGGCTTGCGCGTATCAGCCGGGATCACCCCGTACAGTTCGTGCGCCGGCAGCAGCGGTTCTTCCACCGGCTGCAGCGCCATCGCCGCTTCGGGCTTGCGCCAGTTGAGCTGGGCGATGATCGCGCGCACCCGTGCCAACGCCTGCAGGTCGTTGTCGGCCATGTGGTCGGCCACACCGGAAATGCGCGTGTGCACGTCGGCACCGCCCAGTTCTTCGGCCGTCACCACTTCACCGGTGGCCGCCTTCACCAGCGGCGGGCCGCCGAGGAAGATGGTGCCCTGCTCGCGCACGATCACCGTCTCGTCGCTCATCGCCGGCACGTAGGCGCCACCGGCGGTGCAGCTGCCCATCACGCAGGCGATCTGCGGGATGCCCTGCGCGGAGAGATTGGCCTGGTTGTAGAAGATGCGGCCGAAATGGTCGCGGTCCGGGAACACCTCGTCCTGCAGCGGCAGGAAGGCGCCACCGGAATCGACCAGGTAGATGCACGGCAGGTGGTTCTGCTCGGCGATCTCCTGCGCGCGCAGGTGYTTCTTCACYGTCAYCGGGTAATAGGTGCCGCCCTTGACCGTGGCATCGTTGGCCACGATCACGCACTCCACGCCGCTCACCCGGCCAATGCCTGCGACCACGCCGGCGGCGGGCACGGCATCGTCATACATGCCGTGCGCGGCCAGCGGTGCGATCTCCAGGAACGCGCTGCCCGGGTCGAGCAGCGCATCGATGCGGTCACGCACCAGCAGCTTGCCGCGTGCGGTGTGCTTGGCGCGCGCCGCCTCGCTTCCACCCAGGGCGGTGCGGGCGAGGGTGGCGTGCAGGTCGTCGACTACGGCCTGCATCGCCGCGCGGTTGCTTTCAAACGTTTCGCTGCCCGGTTGCAGCTGGCTGCCTAGGATGCTCATGGGGTGCCTTACAGGGTGCGCTGGAACAGTTCGCGGCCGATCAGCATGCGGCGGATCTCCGAGGTGCCGGCGCCGATTTCATACAGCTTGGCGTCGCGCCACAAGCGCCCGGTCGGGTATTCATTGATGTAGCCGTTGCCGCCGAGGATCTGGATCGCCTGGCCGGTCAGCCACGTGGCCTTCTCGGCGGCGTACAGGATCGCGCCGGCCGCATCCTGGCGGGTGGTACGGCCCTGGTCGCAGGCGCGCGCCACGGCATACACATAGGCGCGGCAGGCACCCAGGCCTACGTACATGTCGGCGATCTTGGCCTGGATCAGCTGGAAGCTGSCGATCGGCTCACCGAACTGGTGGCGTTCGTGCACGTACGGCATCACCACGTCCATGGCTGCAGCCATCAGGCCCAGCGGGCCGCCGGACAGCACCACGCGCTCATAGTCCAGGCCGGACATCAGCACGCGCACGCCGCCGCCGACCGCGCCCAGCACGTTTTCTTCGGGAATCTCGCAGTCCTGGAACACCAGTTCGCAGGTGGGCGAGGAGCGCATGCCCAGCTTGTCCAGCTTCTGCGCGGTGGAGAAACCCTTCATGCCCTTCTCGACCAGGAACGCGGTGATGCCCTTGGCACCGGCTTCGACATCGGTCTTGGCGTACACCACCAGCACGTCGGCGTCGGGGCCGTTGGTGATCCACATCTTGTTGCCGTTGAGCACGTAGCGGTCGCCGCGCTTGTCCGCGCGCAGCTTCATCGACACCACGTCCGAACCCGCACCCGGTTCGCTCATCGCCAGCGCGCCGACCTTGGCGCCGCTGCACAGGTCCGGCAGGAAGCGCTGCTTCTGCGCTTCGGTGCCGTTCTTGCGCAGCTGGTTCACGCACAGGTTCGAGTGCGCGCCGTAGGACAGGGCGATGCCGCCGGAGGCGCGGGAGATTTCTTCCATCGCCACCACGTGGGCCAGGTAGCCCATGCCGGTGCCGCCGTATTCTTCTTCCACGGTCAGGCCCAGCAGGCCCTGTTCGCCCAACTTGGGCCATAGTGCCAACGGGAACTGGTTGGTTGCATCGGCCTCGGCCGCGAGCGGCGCGATCTCGGCAGCGGCAAAATGGGCCACGCTCTGGCGCAGCAGGTCGATATCTTCGCCGAGGTCGAAGTTCAGGGATGGCACGTGCATTGCGATGGCTCCACGAGGGAAGGTGGGGAATGGACGCACCCGGAAGGGGAAGCGGGCGGCTGTTCACAGCAGCGGCCCGCGCGGGCGATTGGACCCCAGCGTAGCGGGGTTCGGGTAAGAAGTGAATACAAATTCAAAAATTGAAACCAGACTCAGAACATGGCCTACAAACGCTCAGCATTGATGGAAGAACGCCTGGCCGGGGCCCGTGAACGGATCCTGCTGGCCACCCGCGAACTGGTCGCCACCGGCGGCTGGCGCAACGCGCCGGTAACCGCCGTGGCCACCCAGGCCGGGGTCTCCACCGGCCTGATCTACCGCCACTTCCCGTCCAAGGCCGAGCTGTTCGTGGAAGTGCTCAACGCTGCCGTGGCCCATGAGGTGGCGATCATGGAGCGCATCGCCAGTGCGCCGCAGCCGGCCAGCGTGCGCCTGCGCCAGGCCATCACCGCCTTCGTGCGCCGTGCCCTGGCCGGCCCGGGCCTGGCCCATGCCTTCATCGTCGAACCGGTGGACCCGGACGTGGAAGCCGAGCGCATGCGCGGCCGCCGTGCCTTCGGTGACGTGTTCCTGCGCCTGGTGGAAGAGGGCGTGGCGGCCGGTGAACTGCCGGCACAGGACGCGCACGCTGCCGCCGCCTGCCTGGTGGGTGCCTTCACCGAAGCGATGGTGGGCCCGACCGCACCCAGCCGCGAAGCGCACCGCGACGAGGACGCACTGGTCGAGGCCATCTGCAGTTTCTGCCTGCGGGCTGTTGGCGCAGGGTGATGCCGCCGTTGCGCGTGCCGGGCGGCTTCTGCCGCGCTTCGCGATCGCCGGGCGCGGCCCGGCGCCACCCGCACGCGGCCACGGCCGCATGCTGCGCCGCACCAGCCGTGATGCCTGTTGTCGTGCGTGGCGTGCGTTCTATACTCGGCCCATCACGCAGTCGCTCAGCCGTGGTCCAACGACTATCAGCCAGGGGTAACGAAGAGTGCGGAATTACGATCTGGAGTTCCTGAAACGCTTCTCCATGGTGATCGCGCTGTTGATGGCCATCACCCTCGGTCTGATCCTGCTGGCCGCGTTCATCCACACCCGGATTCCGCCCGAGGTGTCGCCCACCGCCGCCAAACGCACTGAACAGCGCATCTCGCCCACTGGCGCGGTATACGCCGGCAGCACCGGCGCCGCCGCGCAGGCCGCGGCCAAGGCCGCCGCGCTGGCCAAGGCCGCTTCGCAGGTGGCCTACGGCGGCACCAAGGATGGCAAGGTGATCTTCGACAACCTGTGCACCGCCTGCCATACCACCGGGGTGGGCATGGCGCCGACGCTGGACCACTCGCACTGGGACAAGCGCCTGGCGCAGGGCAAGGACACCCTCTACAAGCACGCCATCGAGGGCTACACCGGCCCCGACGGCGGCATCATGCCGCCCAAGGGCGGCAACCCGGCGCTCACCGAGGAGCAGATCCACGCCACCGTGGACTGGATGCTGGGCAATCTGAAGTAGCGGACGCCGCCGCGTCCGCTGGTAGTGCCGGCCGCTTCGTCCGCAGGTCATGAGGTTGCCGGCCAGCGGCCGGCACTACCCGGCTTTGCCCACCAAGGCCGGAACCCCGCTGCGCAGGCGGGGTTTCGCATTTCGGGGTTAGTCTGTGCGCCTTTTCCGTGGAGTCGTCTGTCGATGCGTCGCCGTTCCCTCGCCCTTGCCCTGTCCCTGCTGATGCCGGCATCCGCTTTCGCCCAGGCCCAGCCACAGGTTGCGCCGACCTCGGCGCCTGCGCCACGCAGCCCAGCTACCGTCACCCTGGCCGCCGCGCCGGCCGACTGGCGTGCACTGGATGGGCAGCACGTGCGCATCGCCGCGCCGCTCACCCTGGCCGGCACCGATGGCCTGGAACGCTTCGGCCAGCTCACCGTCGCCTTCGATGGCCGCCTGTGGCAGCCGACCGAAGTGGCCGCGCCCGGCAGTGCCGGGATCGAACAGGTGATGGCCGACAACCAGCGCCGCCGCCTGCTGCTGGACGATGGCAGCGATGTGCGTGATCCGGCCAGCGTCGCCTACCTGCCGGGCAACCCGGTGCTGCGTACCGGCATGCAGCTGCGCAACGTGGAAGGCACCGTGCGCGTGGACGCGCAGGGCCGGCCCAGCCTGCAGGTGGATGGTGTACTGAAGCTGCCGGACCTGCAGCGCCCGGCCGTGCCGAGCGTGCCCGGCCGCCTGCACATCGCTGCGTTCAACCTGGAGAATTTCTTCAATGGTGACGGCAAGGGCGGTGGGTTCCCGACCCTGCGCGGCGCGCGCACGCTGGACGAGCACAAGGCGCAGGTCGGCAAGCTGGTCGCCACCGTCAACGCGCTGGGCGCCGACATCGCCGCGCTGATGGAACTGGAGAACGACGGTTACGGCCCGCAGTCGGCCATCGCCGAACTGGTGGATGCGCTCAATGCCGGCCTCGCCGCAGACAAACAGTGGGCGTTCGTCGATGCCGGCCAAGGCCCCGGCAGCAATCCGATCCGCGTCGGCATCATCTACCGCAAGAGCGAATTCAAGCCGCTCGGCACGCCGCTGACCAAGCTCGACGGCCCATTCGTCGAACACAGCCGTGCGCCGCTGGCACAGGCCTTCCAGGGCAAGGGTGCGCCGTTCATGGTGGTTGCCAACCACTTCAAGTCCAAGGGCTGCCGCGATGCCAGCGGCGCCGACGCCGACCGCAATGACGGGCAGGGCTGCTGGAACGCCACCCGCGTGGAATCGGCCCGGCAGCTCAACTCCTGGGTGCAGGCCGAAGCCGCGCGCCTGAAGGTGAAGGACGTGGTGCTGATGGGCGATTTCAATGCCTACGCCATGGAAGATCCGATCCGCACCCTGCACGACCTCGGTTGGCAGGATGCCTTCAAGGTGGCCAAGGTCGAACAGCCCTACAGCTACGTCTACAACGGCTACACCGGCCGCCTCGATCATGCGCTGCTCAGCCCGACCATGGCCAAGCGCCTCGCCGGCGCCGCCGAGTGGCACAGCAATGCCGACGAGCAGGACGCCAGCGGTTACCAGGGCCGCAACGTGCAGGGCCCGTGGCGCAGCTCCGACCACGACCCGCTGCTGCTGGGCTTCGATCGCTGAGTGGGTGCCCGGCCGGCCCTGTGCGGACCGGCCGGACGGCCTGCTGCTCATCGCCAGTAGTAGCGCTCGATGCGGAAGGTTGCACGGCAGCCGTTGTCGACCCAGATCGTGCCGCGGTCCACGCCCCAGTCGCGTCCCTGCAGGCAGGAGGCATGTGACTCGCGGTTGATCAGGTGCACGCTGTCCTTCTGTGAGACCTGTACATGGCAATGCGCGCGACGCTGGTCGCGGCTGCTGCAGCTCACCACTTCCGAGCTTGAATCGCCGCGATGGGTTTGTACGGGGGGCGGATAGGCGGGATAGCGCGGATAGGCCGGTTCATGTGATGGATAGCCGATCCCGCCGCTGAAATCGGGATAGCCTCCGATGCTGCTGCAACCGGTCAGGGTTGCGGCCAGCAGCATGAGAGCGCACACGTGTTTCATCACATTCTCTCCAGATGCAGGTCCGGTCGAGTCTAGGCAGCGGGATGCCCATCACGACGGAGCTGCACTGTGAGCGGCGTCAACGTATCAATCGAAATGCGCAGCAGGATCGGAATCTTCTGCACCGGCTATCGGCAACGGCGCGAACTGTGCGCATCAACCCAGCGCGATCAGGGTGATCGCGACTACCGCCAGCGCCAGTCCGAGGCGGTTCCACCGGCTCATAGGCTCGCCGAAGGCGAATACGCCAACCAGCGCACCCAGCACCACCACGCCGATGTTCATGCCGGCGAACACGGTGGCCGGGCTGTCCGGCATCGACTGGTGCGCATGCACATAGAAAAGAATGTTGCCGCCGTTGAGCAGTCCCAGCAGTGCACCCGCACCCAGGTTGCGCCAGGCCAGGCGGCTGCGCCCACTGAAATGCCGCCACAACTGCAGCGCCAGCATCAGCACGAAGGCCACGCTGAAACTGGCCAGCACCGCCGCCATCGACGGCGTGCCCGACAGCGCCACCTGCTTGAGCAGTACGTCGACCACCGCGAACCCGGCCCACACACCCAGCAGCCAGCCCCAGCCGCCGGCGGAAGCGGCCACTGCCGGGCCGCGCGGACGCAGGCTGATGGCCACCATCGCCAGCAGGCCCAGGCCCAGCCCCACCAGCTTCCACGTGCTGGCGCTCTGGCCAAAGAACAGGAACGCCGCCGCCAGCGACAGCAGCAGCGACAACCGCTGCGCCACATCACTGCGGACGATGCCGGCCACCGCCACCGCGCGGCCCAGCACCAGGAAGATCGAGGGCAGCACCACCGCCAGCGCCAGCAATGACAGCCACGGCGCATGCGGTCCGCGCAGTGCCTCCAGTGGCGGCTGCAGCACCACCGCCGTCATCGTCGCGGCCACCAGGTAGTTCCAGGTCACCATCTGCGCAACGTCCAGCTGGCGACGGCCAGCCAGCTTCAACAACACCGAAACCAGCACACTGCAGATCACGGCCAGGGACAGGTAGAGCATGGGGCGGGCACAGGGCAGCGGCGGGGGACGCTATCATGGTGCCATGCACACGCCCTCGTTCCCCGTCGCCCCCGGCGAAACCGCCTGCATTGCACTGGAGGGCCCGGTTGGCCCGCTGGAAGTGCTCGTCGACCTGCCCAAGGCCGATGTGCCGGTGCAGCCGATCGTGGCCATCATCTGCCATCCGCTGTCCACCGAAGGCGGCACCCTGCACAACAAGGTGGTCACCATGACCGCCACCACCCTGCGCGAGCTGGGCATTGCCACGGTGCGCTTCAACTTCCGCAGCGTCGGCGGCTCTGCCGGTGAATTCGACCATGGCGTGGGCGAGCAGGAGGACCTCAAGGCCGTCACCGCCTGGGTCCGCCAGCAGCGCCCGGACGACCGCCTGTGGCTGGCCGGTTTCAGCTTCGGCGCATTCGTTTCGCTGAAGGCTGCCGCCGAGCTGCAGCCCGAAGCGCTGATCTCGATCGCGCCGCCGGCGGGCCGTTGGGACTTCGATGGCATCGCGCCGCCGGCCCGCTGGCTGGTGATCCAGGGCGAGCAGGATGAAATCGTCGACCCGCAGGCCGTGTACCAGTGGCTGGACACCCTCGATGCCCCGCATGAACTGGTGCGCATGCCCGAAACCAGCCACTTCTTCCACCGCAAGCTGATCGACCTGCGCGGCGCGCTCACCCACGGCGTCAAGCATTGGCTGGGCACGGCGGCATGAGCGAGGCGGAACTGACCCCGACGCAGCGCTACGCGGCCGGGGTGGAACGCGGCGATTGGCAGAACGACCCGGCCCAGCATGCGGCCCTGGCCGAGCTGGACCGGATCCATCTGGCCCTGGTGGACAGCGCCGAGGACGGCTGGCTGGACCGCCTGTCCTCGTTCTGGAAGAAGCCCGAGCCGGTCAAGGGCCTGTACTTCTGGGGCGGCGTCGGCCGCGGCAAGACCTTCCTGGTCGACCTGTTCTACGACGGCCTGCCGATCAAGCAGAAGTACCGCACCCACTTCCATCGGTTCATGCGCAGCGTGCATGAGCGCCTGCGCGAGCACCAGGGCCAGAGCGATCCGCTGGCGAAGATCGCCCAGGAATGGCGCAGCAACCTGCGCGTGCTGGTGCTGGACGAATTCTTCGTCACCGACATCGGCGATGCCATGCTGCTGGCGCGCCTGCTGGAGCGGATGTTCGCCGAGGGCGTGACCCTGGTCACCACCTCCAACACGGCGGTGGAAAACCTGTACCTCAACGGCCTGCAGCGCGAGAGCTTCATGCCGGCCATCGGCTTGCTGCAGCGCTACTGCGTGGAGCTGTACGCCGAAGGCACCGAGGACTACCGCATGCGCGCGCTGACCCGTTCGCCGGTGTACCGCGCGCCGCTGGCCGCCGACAGTGACACCTGGCTGTCCACGCGCTGGGGCGAGTTGAGCGGTGGCCAGCCGGCCAAGGCGGGCAACATCGAAATCGAGAGCCGCAAGATTCCGGTGCGCGCGCGCGGCAAGAGCATTGCCTGGTTCGACTTCGCCGCCCTGTGCGAAGGCCCGCGCGGGCCGTCGGACTACATCGAGATCGCGCACGAGTTCAACACCGTGCTGCTGGGGGGCATTCCGGCCTTCGATCGCCTGAACGAGGATGCCGCGCGCCGCTTCGTCAACCTGATCGACGAACTGTACGACCGCCACGTCAACCTGGTCTGCACCGCCAGCACCTCGCCGGTCGAGCTGTACACCGGTACCCGGCTGCAGGGCGCGTTCGAGCGTACGGCCTCGCGCCTGATCGAAATGCAGAGCGCCGAGTACCTGGGTACCCCGCACCGGGCGTGACAACCGGGGYGGATGCCGGCCGCTGGCCGGCATCCGCCTGGTGCTTCCGCAGGTCATGGGCTGCCGGCCAGCGGTCGGCACTACCTGATGCTGCCCCGTCCACCGGCTGCCCACTGTCTGCCCACCACCTATCCACAGACTTGTCCCTCGCCYGCGTGGTCCTGTCATGTGAAGCTGTCATCGTTCCGCTGGTGGGGCGCTGATTGCCACCGCGATGACGTGTTTCGGGCTTGACTGCGCAGCCCGTTCCAGCAGGTCCAAAGCGTCCAAACCGGGCGCCGATGGCACGATCCTTGCGGCGCAAGGGATTGCCGAATTTCACTACATTTGGCGTTGACGGACCCAACTACCCCCACTATCTTGTGGCTGTCGGTTGTGGGGACCCCAAGCCGCCGGGTCCATGGAATGGATCGCCGGACCCTCCGGTGATACGCCCTCCATGCCCGCAGCGGCACCGGTCAGCACTGCCAGCGGCAGCCACAGGCGCAGGGTCTCAATTCCTGCGACACCGGTCTGCCACCCTGGGCTGTCATGTCCCGGGCCGCGTCACCCGATGCTCCGAGCCACCATCCATCACGCCAAGAGGACACACGCCGTGACCACCGAGACCAGCGCCACCATCGAGAAGGAAAGCGAATTCCTGTTGACGTCGCCGCCGACGTCCAACGCGATGAGTGTGACCAAGCGCAATGGCACGACCGAGCTGGTGGATCTGAACAAGATCGTCCGCGCGGTGCAGCGTTCCTCCGAGGGCCTGCACGCCGTCGATCCGATGCGCGTGGCCACCCGCACCATTTCCGGCCTGTACAACGGCGCCACCACCCAGGAGCTGGACGAACTGTCCATCCGCACCGCGGCGCTGCTGATCGGCGAAGAACCCGAATACGGCCGCCTGGCCGCGCGCCTGCTGGCCAACTTCATCGCCAAGGAAGTGTCCAACCAGGAAATCCACGCGTTCTCGCAGTCGGTGGGTCGTGGCCACGAAGTGGGCCTGATCAACGACCGCCTGCTGAACTTCGTGCAGACCAACGCACGCAAGCTCAACGATGCCATCGACATCTCGCTGGACCTGAACTTCGATTACTTCGGCCTGCGTACCCTGTACGACCGCTACCTGCTGCGCCACCCGCACACCCGCAAGGTGATCGAGACCCCGCAGCAGTTCTTCCTGCGCATCGCCAGCGCGCTGAGCGAGGATGTGCCGGAAACCCTGGCGCTGTACAAGCGCATGGGCAACCTGGACTACCTKCCGTCCAGCCCGACCCTGTTCAACTCCGGCACCACCCACGAGCAGCTGTCCTCGTGCTTCCTGCTGGACTCGCCGCAGGATTCGCTGGAATCTATCTACTCCAAGTACGGCGACATCGCCCAGCTGTCGAAGTTCTCCGGCGGCATCGGCGTCAGCTACACCCGCGTGCGTTCGCGTGGCTCGCTCATCAAGTCGACCAACGGCCATTCCAACGGCATCGTGCCGTGGCTGAAGACCATGGATTCGTCGGTGGCTGCGGTGAACCAGGGTGGCAAGCGCAAGGGCGCGGCCTGTGTGTACCTGGAAACCTGGCACGCCGACATCGAGGACTTCCTCGAGCTGCGTGACAACACCGGCGACGAATCGCGCCGTGCGCACAACCTGAACCTGGCCAACTGGATCCCGGACCTGTTCATGAAGCGTGTCGAGTCTGACCAGGAATGGTCGCTGTTCGATCCGCGCGTGGTGCCCGAGTTCACCGACCTGTTCGGCGAAGCCTTCGAGGCCGCCTACCTGCAGGCCGAAGCACAGGGCAAGGCCAACCGCACCATCTCCGCACGCAAGCTGTACTCGCGGATGATGCGCACCCTGGCCGAGACCGGCAACGGCTGGATGACCTTCAAGGACAAGTGCAACCGCGCCAGCAACCAGACCCTGCGCGCCGGCAACGTGATCCACCTGTCCAACCTGTGCACCGAGATCCTGGAAGTCACCTCGGCTGAAGAAACCGCGGTGTGCAACCTGGGTTCGATCAACCTGGGCAACCACTTCGACGGCAACGGCGAGTTCGATTTCGACAAGCTGGCCGACACCGTGCGCCTGGCCGTGCGCCAGCTGGACCGCGTGATCGACCTGAACTTCTACCCGATCGAATCGGCGCGCCGCGGCAACCTGCGCTGGCGCCCGGTCGGCCTGGGCTGCATGGGCCTGCAGGACGTGTTCTTCCGCAAGCGCCTGCCGTTCGATGGCGCCGAAGCCCGCGCGCTGTCGAAGAAGATTGCCGAGACCATCTACTTCCACGCGCTGGAAACCTCGGTCGAACTGGCCCAGGAACGCGGCAAGCACCCGTCCTTCGCCGACACCCGTGCGGCCAGCGGCGAGCTGCAGTTCGACGCCTGGAACGTGGTGCCGGAAGATGCCGCGCGCTGGGATGCCCTGCGTGAACGCATCAAGGAACACGGCCTGCGCAACTCGCTGATGATCGCGATCGCCCCGACCGCCACCATCGCCTCCATCGCCGGCTGCTACGAGTGCGTGGAACCGCAGGTGTCCAATCTGTTCAAGCGCGAGACCCTGTCCGGTGACTTCCTGCAGGTGAACCGCTATCTGGTGAACGAGCTGAAGAAGCTGGGCCACTGGACCCCGGAAATGCGCGATGCAATCAAGCTGGCCGACGGTTCGATCCAGGCCATCACCCAGATTCCGGAAACGCTGCGCCACGTCTACCGCACCGCATGGGAACTGCCGATGCGTTCGCTGATCGACATGGCCGCCGACCGTGGTGCCTTCATCGACCAGTCCGCCTCGCTCAACCTGTTCATGGAAAGCCCGAGCATCGGCGCGATGTCCTCCATGTACATGTACGCCTGGAAGCAGGGCATCAAGACCACCTACTACCTGCGTTCGCGTCCGGCCACCAAGATCGCCAAGACCACTGTCAGCCACACGGCCAGCGCTGCGCCGGAAAAGGTGTTCAGCCCGGAGGAGGCCATCGCCTGCTCGCTGGAGAACCCGGAAGCCTGCGAAGCCTGCCAGTAACACCGCGCGGTGGATTAACGCGCGGTGGGTGCCGACCGTTGGTCGGCACTGCTGCCCGACTACGGAAATACCAAGGTAGCGCCGGGCCATGCCCGGCGTTATGACCCGAGAAGACAAGGAAACACCCATGGCCGACAAGCCCAAGCAGATGCTGCTCGATCCCGGTTTTGAACTGACCCTGCGCCCGATGCGCTACCCGCAGTTCTATGACATGTACCGGAATGCGATCAAGAACACCTGGACGGTGGAAGAGATCAACTTCCAGATCGACATCAGCGACCTGCACAGCAAGATGTCGCCGGGCGAGCGCCACCTGATCCACCGCCTGGTCGCCTTCTTCGCCACCGGCGATTCGATCGTGTCCAACAACCTGGTGCTGAACCTGTACCAGCACTTGAACGCGCCCGAAGCGCGCATGTACCTGTCGCGCCAGCTGTATGAAGAAGCGCTGCACGTGCAGTTCTACCTGACCCTGCTGGACAACTATCTGCCGGATCCGGACGAGCGCGTCAAAGCCTTCGCCGCGGTGGAGAACATCGACTCGATCAAGAAGAAGGCCGATTTCTGCTTCAAGTGGATCGATTCGATCCAGGACCTGAAGCGCATCGAGACCCGCGAAGAGCGCCGCCAGTTCCTGCTCAACCAGATCTGCTTCGCGGCGTGCATCGAAGGCCTGTTCTTCTTCGCCGCCTTCGCCTACGTGTACTACTTCCGTTCGCGCGGCCTGCTCAACGGCCTGGCTTCGGGCACCAACTGGGTGTTCCGCGACGAAAGCGCGCACATGGAGTTCGCCTTCGAGTGCGTGGACGTGATCCGCGAGGAAGAGCCGGACCTGTTTGACGACAAGATGAAGCAGGATGTCTATGACATGCTGGCCGAGGCCATCGAGTGCGAAGTGCAGTTCGCCGAGGACGTGCTGTCCGGTGGCGTGGCAGGCATCTCCACCCGTGACATGCGCCAGTACCTGCAGCACTGCGCCGACAACCATTTCCATCGCCTGGGCATGGAGCGCAAGTACAACGTGCGCAACCCGCTGAGCTTCATGGAACTGCAGGACGTGCAGGAACTGACCAACTTCTTCGAACGCCGCGCCTCGGCCTACCAGGTGGGCGTGAAGGGCGAAGTTGCCTTCGACATGAACTTCTGATCGATCCAATCAGGTCTGTCGCGAAAACCCCGGCCAACGCCGGGGTTTTTCGTTTTTACGGTAGCGCCGGGCCACGCCTGGCGAGCGCGCAGCGCGGAAGGTTATTCATGGTGCCGTGCGCATTCCGCCGGGCATGGCCTACCGCTACCGCCGCCCATCCACCGCCATGCGCACGGCCAGGCCGGCCAGCACCGTGCCCATGAACCACCGTTGCACCGCCTGCCARRTGGGGCGSGCRGMCAGKAAGCCGGCGATGCTGCCKGCCATTATCGCGATCACCGCGTTCACGCTCACGCTGACCAGCAGCTGGGTGGAGCCCAGCACCAGCGACTGCATCAGCACGCTGCCCTCGCTGTCCGGGTGCAGGAACTGCGGCAGCAGGGACAGGTACATCACCGCGACCTTGGGGTTCAGCACGTTGGTCAGGAAACCCATCGCGAACAGCTTGCGTGGGCCGTCCACCGGCAGGTCACGCACCGCAAACGGCGAGCGGCCGCCGGGCTTCAGCGCCTGCCACGCCAGGTACAGCAGGTACAGCGCGCCGCCGATGCGCAGCGCGTCGTAGGCGAACGGCACGGTCATCAGCAGCGCGGTGATGCCCAGCGCCGCGCACAGCATGTAGAACACGAAGCCCAGCGCCACCCCGCCCAGCGAGATCAGCCCGGCCATGCGGCCCTGGCAGATCGAGCGCGAGATCACGTAGATCATGTTCGGCCCGGGCGTCAGCACCATGGCCAGCGAGACAAGGGCGAAGGCCAGCAGGTCGGACGTGGCGGGCATGGTGGGTTCACGCAGTGGGGGGTGCCGAAGTGTAGCGCCGCCTGCACACCACCTGCCTTAAAATCCGTCTCACCCCACACCCGAACCGCCCCCATGACCCCCATCCCCGAGACCGTGCCGCCGACCGAAGTGCGCATGGCCGAAATCGTCTTTCCCAACCACACCAACCACATGGGCACCCTGTTCGGTGGCCAGGCCCTGGCATGGATGGACAAGGCCGCCTTCCTCGCCGCCGCCCGCTATTCGCGCCGCACCGTGGTGACCGCGCGCAGCGACCAGGTCGATTTCAAGCTGCCGATCCGCATCGGCCAGATGGTGGAAACGATCGGCCGCATCGTCGAGGTCGGCCGCAGCTCGATGAAGGTCGAGGTGGAGCTGATCGCCGAGGACCTGCACAGCGGCGAGCGCAAGCTGTGCACCCGTGGCCACTTCGTGATGATCGCCCTGGGCGACGATGGCCACCCGGTGACCGTGCCGCAGCTGCCCGGCGCGCCGGCGGCCTGAGCCGATGCTTGCGGGGGCGCCGGTGCGCCCCCATCTGGCTGCCATGACCCCGCCGCTCACCGACTTCATCGACCGCGCCCAGCGCCTGTTCGTGCTGACCGGCGCCGGCTGCAGCACCGCCTCGGGCATCCCCGATTACCGCGATGCCGATGGCCAGTGGAAGCGCACGCCGCCGGTGACCTACCAGGCCTTCATGGGCGAGTCCGCCACCCGCCAACGCTACTGGGCGCGCAGCCTGCTGGGCTGGCCGCGCTTCGGCCAGGCCCGGCCCAACGGCACCCACCAGGCGCTGGCCGCACTGGAGGACAGCGGCAAGCTGCAGGTGCTGCTGACCCAGAACGTGGATGGCCTGCACCAGCGCGCGGGCAGCCAGAACGTGATCGACCTGCATGGCCGCCTGGACCTGGTGCGCTGCATGGGCTGCGAACGCCGCAGCGAGCGTGAGGCGTTCCARCAGCGGCTGCTGCAGGCCAACCCCGGCTGGGAATTGCTGCAGGCCGGTATCGCGCCCGACGGTGACGCCGATCTGGAAACCGACTTCTCCGCATTTGCGGTGCCCGACTGCCCGCACTGCGGTGGCCTGCTGAAGCCGGACGTAGTGTTCTTCGGCGAAAACGTGCCGCGTGAACGCGTGGCTGCGGTGCATGAGCACCTGCAGCAGGCGGATGCAGTACTGGTGGTGGGTTCCTCGCTGATGGTCTATTCCGGCTTCCGCTTCGTGCAGGCCGCGGCCAAGGCGGGTCTGCCGGTGGCCGCGCTGAACCGTGGCCGCACCCGTGCCGACGACCTGCTGCAGTTCAAGGACGAGCGCGACTGCGCCGAGGCGCTGGCCGGGTTCGTCATCGGGTAGCGCCGGGCCATGCCCGGCGGAAAC
>NZ_JBFTOJ010000043.1:0-26128 GCF_056397905.1 Stenotrophomonas sp. 05L414_2 | reverse complement strand
GCAACCTCACGTTGCGCAGGTCCATGAGGTTGCCGGCCAGCGGCCGGCACTACCAGCACTGGTCAGCGCGTCTTCTTCGCCTTGCCCTGCTGCACCGGGCCGAGGTTCTGCTCCAGCCAGCGTTCGCTTTCGGCCAGCATCGTCATGATCGATTCGCGTGCGCGGTAGGCATGCGACTCGTTCGGCAGCATCACCAGGCGGGCGGTGCCGCCCAGCCCCTTCACTGCGGCAAACATGCGTTCGCTCTGCATCGGGAAGGTGCCCGAGTTGTTGTCGTCCACGCCGTGGATGAAGAGGATCGGATCCTTGATCCTGTCGGCGTAATTGAACGGCGCCATCTTCTGGTACACGTCCTGCGCCTGCCAGTAGTTGCGCTCTTCGGCCTGGAAACCAAACGGGGTGAGCGTGCGGTTGTAGGCGCCGCTGCGCGCGATACCGGCCTTGAACAGGCGGGTGTGCGCGAGCAGGTTGGCGGTCATGAACGCACCGTAGGAGTGGCCACCGATGGCGATGTGCTCGCGGTCGGTCACGCCACGCCGCACCACCTCGTCCACTGCGGCCTGCGCATTGGCCACCAACTGTTCGATGTAGGTGTCGTTGGGTTCCTTGTCGCCTTCGCCGATGATCGGCATCGACGGGCTGGCCAGCACCACATAGCCCTTGGCCAGGAACGCCTGCGGGCCCCAGTAGCTGATGGCGTTGAAGCGGTACGGCGAATCGGTCACCTGGCTGGCGGCCGCCGCGCTCTTGAACTCACCCGGGTAGGCCCACATCAGCAGCGGCCGCGGACCATCGCGCTTGGGGTCATAGCCCGGCGGCAGCAGCAGGGTCGCGGTCAGGTCCACGCCGTCCTTGCGCTTGTAGCGGATCTGCTCCTTCTGCACGCCCTTCAGCTGCGGCAGCGGATGGGCGAAATGGGTCAGCGCACGCGGTGCGGCGTTGGTGTCGGCCAGCGACTGCACGTAGAAGTTGGTCGGCTCGTCCGGGCTCTCGCGGCTGATCAGCAGCGAACTGGCCTGCGCATCCAGCAGCGTTACCGGCGCGGCGTAGGTCGGTGCCTGCGAATGGAACAGGCGGGTTGCCTTGCCGCTGGCCACGTCGAAGCGATCAACGAACGGACGGTCGCCTTCCGGCGATGCACCGGCACCGGCCAGGTACAGGCTGCCGCCATCAGCGGTGGTCTGCAGCAGCGAGCGGCCGCGGTCATCACTGGCCATCAGCGGGCGGCCCGGATCGGCGTAGCGGTCCTGCGCGTCGCGATCCCACAGCAGCCTGGCATCGGCGCTGGCGTTGTCCGGTGCGATCAGCCAGGTCTTGCTGCGGCGGGTCTTCCACCACGATTCGTTGAGCAGGGCAAGGTCGCCGCGGCCCCAGCTGATGCCGGCATAGCGGCTGCCGAGCTGGGCCAGGGTCACCGGCGGCGTGTCGAACGGTGCGGCCTGCATGAACACCGCATCGCGCACCTTGGCTTCCCTGTTCGGGTCGCCACCATCCTGCGCTTCGGCCCAGACCAGAGTGGCATCGGCATCGCCACGCCAGCTGATGTCACGCACGCCGGTCACTTCGGCATCGTTGCCGGTCGGCAGGCCTTCCACCAGCGGCCGTACGGCCACGGTATGCACCAGCTTGCCGGTGCTGCGGTCGAGCACTTCGATACGGCGCGGGAAGCTGCTCAGCGGCACCACGTAGGAGTACGGACGCTGCACCGGCTGGCTGAGCACGAAGCGGCCGTCGGGCGACACCGCAAAACCCATGAAAATGCCGGCCGCACCAATGGCACGGCTCTGCCCGTCCAGCCCCACTTCCATCGGTTGGGTGGTGGCGTAGTAATCGAACTGGCGCGCGTCGGCCTCGTTCTTCAGCAGGTCCTGGTAGGTGCGGATGGACACCACGCCACCGCCCTGGCTGGTCTGCTGCACGGCCGGGCCGGTCGGGATGCCATCTGCAGCCGGGGCGGCGCCAAGGTTGGCCGGGCGGGTGAACACCACCAGGCCTCGGCTGTCCGGCAACCACTGGTAGCCACTGCCCAGAACGGTGTTCAGGCCGGCGACCAGGCGACGGGCGCTGCCGCCAGCCACGTCCACCAGCCACAGCTCATTGGCCCCGGTAGCGGCATCGACCTGGTTGAAGGCCAGCCACTTCTGGTCCGGCGACCACGTCAGGCTGGCGATCGACAGCGAGGCCGGCAACCCGCTGATCTGCCGCTCCTTGCCGTCAGCCACATTCATCAACCACAGCTTCTGGCCGAAGCTGAAGCGGCTGTCAGAGAAGGTTTTCGGATTGATGCGCAGGCCCGCGAGTTTCAGCTCCGGCTGCGCCACCACCTGGATCGACGGCAGCGACGGCATCTGCATCAACGCGGCGACATCCCGGCGCGGCGACAGGAACAGCGACGGCGCCCGCGGCGCGTCGACCAYGGCCTGCAGTGCGGCCGAGGGCAGCTCGTAACCGGCCACGCCCTGCGCCTGCGCCGCGGCCGCCTGCGGTGCGGCAGCCCAGGCCTGCGGGACCACCGCCAGCAGGGCCATCGACAGGACCAGGCCAGTCAAGCGCCGGTTGCGGCGTGCGTGCGTGCTCATCATTGTTCCACCTGTTCGCTGCGTGAAGCCCTCGACCTTAACAGGCCATGCACCTCCGCCCATCTGCCGATGGTTGGGTCATCGCCGTGTCACAGCGGAGGCGCGATATAATGGGCATCCTCCCCTGCCGAGGGGCGCTGCGACCGGATCCCTGAGACCGGCCAGGCTCGGCCAGGTGGCTTTGCAACAACGGCGCCCGGCCAGATGCGAGCATCCGCTCGCCCACAACCGGAGCTACTGCATGAATGCTGTTGCCAAGACCTTCTCCACCGAAGGCGATTACAAGATCCGCGACATCACCCTGGCCGACTGGGGCCGCAAGGAACTGGACATCGCCGAGCACGAGATGCCGGGCCTGATGTCCATCCGCCGCAAGTACCAGACCGAGCTGCCGCTGAAGGGCGTGCGCGTGACCGGCTCGCTGCACATGACCATCCAGACCGCGGTGCTGATCGAGACCCTGAAGGACATCGGCGCCGACGTGCGCTGGGCTTCGTGCAACATCTTCTCGACCCAGGACCACGCCGCTGCGGCGATCGCCGCCACCGGCACCCCCGTGTTCGCCTGGAAGGGCGAGTCGCTGGAAGAGTACTGGGACTGCACCCTGGACGCGCTGACCTTCACCCTGCCCGACGGCACCCTGACCGGCCCGGAGCTGGTGGTCGACGACGGCGGTGACGTGACCCTGCTGATCCACAAGGGCTACGAACTGGAAAACGGCAGCACCTGGGTCGACGAAAAGGCCGCTTCGCACGAAGAGCAGGTCATCAAGAACCTGCTCAAGCGCGTGGCCAAGGAGCGCCCGGGTTACTGGGGCCGCGTGGTCAAGGACTGGAAGGGCGTTTCGGAAGAAACCACCACCGGCGTGCACCGCCTGTACCAGCTGGCCCAGGCCGGCACCCTGCTGATCCCGGCGATCAACGTCAACGACTCGGTCACCAAGAGCAAGTTCGACAACCTGTACGGCTGCCGCGAGTCGCTGGCCGATGGCCTCAAGCGCGCGATGGACGTGATGCTGGCCGGCAAGGTCGCCGTGGTCTGCGGCTACGGTGACGTCGGCAAGGGCTGCGCCGCGTCGCTGCGTGCCTACGGCGCGCGCGTGGTGGTCACCGAGATCGATCCGATCTGCGCCCTGCAGGCGGCGATGGAAGGCTTCGAGGTCAACACCATCGAATCCACCCTGGGCCGTGCCGACCTGTACGTCACCACCACCGGCAACAAGGACATCATCCGCATCGAGCACCTGAGCGCGATGAAGGACCAGGCCATCGTCTGCAACATCGGCCACTTCGACAACGAGATCCAGGTCGATGCGCTGGTCGACTTCCCGGGCGTGAAGCACGTCAACATCAAGCCGCAGGTGGACAAGTACATCTTCCCCAACGGCAATGCGATCTTCCTGCTGGCCGAAGGCCGCCTGGTCAACCTCGGCTGCGCCACCGGCCACCCGAGCTTCGTGATGTCCAACTCGTTCGCCAACCAGACCCTGGCCCAGATCGACCTGTGGGCCAACAAGGGCACCTACGAGAACAAGGTGTACCTGCTGCCGAAGAAGCTGGACGAAGAAGTGGCCCGTCTGCACCTGGAAAAGATCGGCGTGAAGCTGACCACCCTGAGCCAGGAACAGGCCGACTACATCGGCGTGCCGGWRGMMGGTCCGTTCAAGCCGGAYCAYTACCGCTACTGATGYCGTGCGCGGGGTCGGATTCCTTTCCGCAGGAAAGGGCTCTGACCCCAGCAACGGATGCACACGGACGGGCGCCTTCGGGCGCCCGTTCTGCATCCGGGCACCCGCCGCCGCGTTCCGCGCGTCCTGTCACAGAGCCCTAAGCAGTCGCTTGCTACGCTCTGTTCCCGCCAACGGCCCGGCGCGGGATGTTGCAATGCCCAGCCCGCCGCGCGGCCGCCACGGCACCCCCGTTCCATGGTTCGCCCCATGCCTGCCGCCCGCAGGCCATGCGCCAGGACGCAGACATCAAAGGATAGACATGCAGCGCAGCAGTGAACGTATGACCCGGGCCATCAAGCCCCTCATGACCCTGTGTTGGGTGGCCCTGCTGGCCGCCTGCACCCCGCCCTCCGGTGAAGCCCAGGCCACGACGCCTGCAGCCGCCACCGAACAGGCCAACACCGACGGCAAGGCGGCCAGCGCCCCGGCAGCGGCCGCCGGCAGCACCGCCTGCGCCAATCCGGCATCGCCGGTGCAGACCCTGATCTGCAACGACCCCGCCCTGTTGAAGCAGGAAGGCGAGCTGGCCAAGGCCGAAGCCGCCGCAAGCCAAACCCTCGATGCCGCCGGCAAGGCCAAGCTGCAGGCCGAGCAGCAGCGCTGGATCCAGCACACGCGCGACCTGTGCAGCGACGCGCACTGCCTGCAACAGGTATCTGCCGACCGCCTCAAGGTACTGTCGGCCACGCGCGACGGTCTGGTCGACCAGGACGCCTGCGAAGTGCCCGACGGCCAGCAGCAGTGCGTGGACATGCTGGTGCTGCGCGACCCCAACAGCCAGCTGGCGACCTTCAACACGCTGCTGGGTGAAAACGGCCAAAAAGGCAGCCTGCTGGGCTGCACGGCGGCAACCAACATCGGCGCCGGCCACAACGCCCTGCTGGCGGCCAACTGCACCCTGGAAACAGCCACCGGCAAGCGCAACGTGCAGCTATGCAGCAACCAGATGGTCGGCCAGTTCGCCATCGAACCGGCACCGGCTGCCTACGGCACCGAGGCCACCCGCCAGCTGCTCGGCTTCACCCAGCAGCACTGCGCCGGCTGACATCAGCCGGGCGGGCACGGCTCCCTTTTCCTCATTGAAGGACGATGACCATGGCAACGGATTCCACTCTCACCCGCGAACAGCTGTCCACGCTGTTCCTCAACACCGAACTGGGCGGCAACACCCGCCACCTGGACCATTTCTCATACGCCCAGGAGGGCACCAGCGCCTACTCGTTCGGCCTGGTGCAGTTCGACGTCGGCGGCAACCCCCAGGCCAGGCGCTTCCTGCGCGACAACGGCTTCACCAACGGTGACATCGAACTGCTGTCCCAGCACGGGGGGCTGAGCACACAGCAGCTGGCCGCGCTCGACGCCAAGCTGCAGGCCATTCCGCAGGCCAACATCGACAAGCTCACCAACGCCAAGCTGGACAGCGCCATCGAGCGCGTCGACGAGGCCATCGCCAAGGTGCGTGCGACCAACCCGGCCGCCGCCGATGCCATCGTGGCAAACCCGGAACTGCAGCTGGCCATGGCCGACTATGACAACCAGTTCGGCAGCATGGGCCCGCAGTTCATCAGCTATCTGGCCGGCAACGCGGAGAAGCTGCAGGGCGGTACCGTCCAGGCCGGCGATCCACCAAGCCGGGCCGACGTGCAGACCTTCGTCGATGCGACCAAATTCGGCATCCAGTCGCCTGCGGCCGTGACCAGCCGCGATCAACGCTTCGACACGGCCATGACCCAGCTGGGCATCACCCCAACCCATGCCCCCTCGCACGGCTCGCCCAGCACACCCGGTGCGTCGGCTGGCAGTGGCGTGCTGGTGAACGGCGCAAAGGGCGATGAGGTGCAGGCCATGCAGCAGAAGCTGGCCGACCTCGGCTACACGGGCAAGGACGGTGCACCGCTGGTGGCCGACGGTCACTTTGGCCCGGGCACCCTGCAGGCGGTCCAGCAGTTCCAGCGCGATCATCAGCTGACGGTGGACGGCAAAGCCGGCAGCGGCACCTTGGGTGCGCTGGAGGCGGCAAGCCAGCAGCATCAGCAGGCCGAATCAGCAGCACCGAGCATGGCCACGCCCGGGCACGCCGACAATCCGCGCTACCAGCAGGTCGTGGAAAAGCTGGAAACGTTGGAACAGCAGCGCAGCCAAGGTGGACTATCGCCGCTGTTCCATGACCGCGGCCAGCTGGAGAATGCCGCTGGACAGGTCGCCTACGAGTCCAAGCTTGTCGGCATGTCACAGGTGGACACCGTGGTGGCGCGCCCCGACGGCCAGGGTGTATTCGCGGTGCAGGGCCAGCTGGGCGATCCTGCAGCGCATCGCACCTACATCGACCTTGCGCAGGCGGTCAGCCAGGATCTGCCATCCAGCACTCGCCAGAGCGAAGCGTTGAACGCCGAACAGACACAACGACAGGCGCAGGAACAGGCACAGGCACAGCAGCCGCTGTCGCGCTGATCTGCGATGGATCGGATCCACGCACAGCGTGGATCCTGTCATCCGGTTCGGTATCCACGCGCGGCGTGGCTCTACTGCATGCGCTGGCGGTCGTCGCCGAGGGCGAGGCGGCACTGTTCGCGGAACGCAAGCTGCCACGCGGGCAGATCAAAGCGCTCGCGCTCCTGGAATGACACCGTCTCGGCGGCCAGCACGTAACAGCGGTTTTGCGACAACCGTAGTGCCGCCTCCCTATCGCCGATCCGCCAACACCGATCGATGCAGGCCTGCATCAACGCATAGTCCGGGTTGTTCCTGGCACCGCCAAAGGCGAAGCCCATCTGCTGCGCCATCGCCACCACCGGATCCGCACCAGCATGCGCCGATTTCAGGATGCGCAGCACACCTGCTTCGGGCACGCCAAAGGCCCAGTTGGCCAGCACGGCCGAGCGCGCCGCGCGCACCGCCAGCTCGGCATTGCGCAACCGCATGTGCTGGCCAGCGAGCATGGCCCAGCCCTTCTGCAGGTCTGGAAAAGCCGCGGTTGCGGCGTCGAGCAGTGGGATCGCAGCGGCGGGCTCGCCCGCTGCTACATGTCCCTGCGCCAACTCGACAAGCCGCAGAGGCGAGTCTGCGTCGTCCACATCATGCGCGCGCGGATCCCACTCGTCGTCATCCCACGCATCCTCGTCCAGCGCACGATTGATGCCCAACCAGTGCGCGAACACGTCCAGCGAAGAATGGCTGTAGACCATCCTGCCCTCGTCATGGAACATCTCGCAGACCAGCGGCAATGCGCCTTCGCGCCCCAATGGCCAGTACAGCCCGAAGCAATCGCCGTTGCCCAACGCGCCTTCGGCGATCGGCAGAAAACCCTGCGGTGGGTACGGGCCCGCTGCCACTTCGGTGTCAAAGGTCAGGTCGTGGAGGTGAGCGGGTGCGCGCATGCTGGAGCCAGGGAAAGCCGACGTGCAGTATCGCAGGGCGCGGCAATAGCCTCGGTCAAGGCAATGCCCGCGCGCGGCGCTACGATATGCCCATGACCCCGGCCATCAACCTGCTCAAGCGCGAGAAGATCGCCCATACCGTGCACAGCTACGTGCACGATGCCCATGCCGAATCCTATGGCGGCGAAGCCGTCGAAAAGCTGGGCCTGGACCCGGCACAGGTATTCAAGACCCTGCTGGCCAGCACCGAAACGCACGAACTGCTCGTTGCCATCGTGCCGGTGGCCGGCCAGCTTGATCTGAAAGCACTGGCCGAGGCGGCCGGCTGCAAGAAGTGCGAGATGGCCGCCGTCGATGCCGCGCAGCGCGCAACCGGCTATCTGGTCGGCGGCATCAGCCCGCTTGGGCAGAAGAAGCGCCTGCGCAGTTTTCTCGACGCCAGCGCGCAGGCACTGCCCACCCTGCACGTCAGCGCGGGACGGCGTGGCCTGGAAGTGGAGCTGGCACCGGCCGACCTGCTGCACCTGACCGGCGGCCACTACGCCGCGATCGGCAGGCCCCGTTGATGCGCTGGCCCTGGTCCACATCGCCGCCACCGCGGCTGGCCGACCCGCAGGCCGATGTGCTGCTGCAGGACCTGCTGTCGCGCGATGCCAGTCGTATCCATGCCGCCAGCAGCAGCCTGGCGCGGTTGTTCAGCGCTACGACGCTGGATGCGCTGGCGCCGCAGACCGAGCGGATCGAGCAGGCCTGCCAGGGCGTGCAGCTTGGCGGTGCGCTGGTCAGCAACGATGTTCACCTGCAAGCCGCACTGCGCCGCCTGCGTTATTGGCGTGAGCGCAAAGGCTGCCTGTGCGCGCTGTATCCGGATTACCTGTTCTTCGACCCACGCCGGCTCATCGAGCAGAGCCATGTGCGGCTGCTGGAACAGGGCGTGGCCGAGGATGGCTGGGGCGACCGCCATCGGGTGGCCTGCACCTGCTGCGGCCAGCACTGGGATGCCACCGACCGTGAGTACCACTACCCGTGGTGGGAGTGGACCTTGCTCGCCATTGATTGAAGCCACGCGTGGCGTGGCTCTACTGCGAAGGCGGATCCACGCCAAGCCTGGTTGTGCCGGCTCCCGCTACGAAAGCCAGGAGAGCACGTCCTTCATTCGTTGAGAGCAAAGGTCACCGGCACGTCCATCACACTCATGGCGGGCAACGCGGGCTGTTGCGCGTCGCGTTGCATGGCCCACGAGCGGAGCCCCTTGGCCGCTGCCGCGTCCAGCACCGCGTGACCACTGGACACGCGTACCACGGCCGCGACAATCCTGCCGTCCTCGTTCACCAGCGCCTTCAGCTGCACTTTGCCCTGCAACCCGTCACGTACAGCCGCAGAGGGGTACTCGGGGAATTCACGCCTCCAGTTGCCGCTGGCCGCAGGGAACAGTGTCGCCTTGGACGACAGCGGGCAGCGCGCAGGGAATCGCAGCACCAGTGACAGCGGCTGCGCGGACGGCTGAGGTTCCGCAGCGGCCTTGCATACCGCCATCGACACCGCTTCCAGCATGCGTTGCTGGCGCACCAGCGCTTCCGCATCCGCAGCCACGACGTGCAGCGTGCAGCGCCCTTGCTGGGCACGCGCCTCCATGCTGCTGACGCCCACATCCTGGATCGATGCCGCGTTGCTCAATCCACCGCATGCGGCGTTGGCATCGTAACGCTGGGCTGAACTCTCGGCTGAACCCAGCAAGGCGCCCAGCGCCACCGCCAACGGCATCCACGTTCTGATCGTCATCGTTGCTTCCTGCTGTGATGGAAACAGCATCGTATCCCGCGGTGGCCGCAGCGGATTTCACATCGCAGTGCGCTGACGCGCATCGCGATGCTGTGTTCTCACGGCCGCCAGTTGGCGTTGTTCTCCCAGAACGCCACCGCGCGCTGATAGGCTTCGCGGTCCAGCGGCACGCCCGAACCACCCTCCTCCACGCCCAGCGCATTGCGCATCATGGTGATCGGCGCCATCGGCACTTCTTCCGGCTCGGCGGTATAGATGCAGCCGACGATGCCCCAGTCCGCATCGATGGGTGAACCTTCCTTGGCCAGCTGCTCGGCGCTGTACAGGATCACCACCAAGTAATTGGCCCGTGGCGATTCCACGCCCTCGAACCAGCGCACCAGCACCGGCAGTTCCTCACGGTTGCGCGCCTCGTAGCCGCTGCGCAGCAGGTGCCGGTTGGCATCGGTGACCGGCACGGTCAGGCAGCGCGTGCTGGTCCAGTTCTCATAGACGAACAGCTTGCAGAACGGTGCATAGCCATCGAGCACCTTCAGCGGCGGGTGCGCGTTGAGATGCGCCTGGAACTGCTCGGCGCTGCAGTCCTGGATGGTGTTGCCGCGCGGTACGCGCGGGAACAGGCGGGGGCGGGCGAAATCGGTGAGGACGATGGACATGGCGCGACGTGATCGAAGAATCCGCTGCACAGGGTAACCGCCACCGGCGGTGCAAGGGGAGCAGGCCGAGAGTCACTGGCATCCGAACCGGACTTGCCCCACCCTGCCTTCGACCCACCGTAGGGATTGCAGGCTCATGGATGCAGCACGCGCGTTGTCCCCTTCCCCTCGATCACACCAACGGCCTCTGCTTAAGGCAGTAGCGGCTGTGCTTCTCGCTCCGCCCCTGCTGTTCGCTGCCGCCCTGATCTGGCCGTTGCCAGCGCCGCCGCCGCCCGATGTCGGCAACAGCCGGGTGATCATCAATGCGCGGGTGGTGGACGTGCAGAACGGCGTTGCCAGCGCGCCCACCACTGTAACGGTGCGCAACGGCACCATCATCGCCATCGGCAATGGCCCCCACGACGCCACCTTGCACGTATTCGACGCCGGTGGCCGCTGGCTGCTGCCTGGCTTCTGGGACATGCATACCCACGCACTGCAGCTGTCTCCGCAACTGCAGTTCCCGTTGATGCTGGCCAACGGCATCACCGGCACCCGCGACATGATGGACTGCCCGCAGCCGACCGATCCGCTGATCGCCTGCGTCGCTGAGAAGCGTCGCTGGAGCGCACAGGCCATCGCTGGCACGTTGACCGCGCCGCGATTCGTGCAGGTGGCAAGCTTCTACTTCGAAGACCCTGCGCTGGCACCACAGGACGCCGTCCGTCGCGCGCGTGAGTACGCCGAGCGCGGCGTGGATGCACTGAAGGTCTACAACCGGCTGCGCCCGGATACCTACCAACGGCTGGCTGCCGAGGCGCGGCAACTGCATCGTCCGCTGGTGGGCCACCTGCCCAGGGCGGTGGCGCTGGAAGAGGCACTGCAGGCCGGACAGCACAGCTTTGAACACGCGCATCTGTTCGTTCGCCACTGCTCCGGCTCCGCAGCTGCATGGCGCAGCGGGACGCTGGAAGGTGAAGACCCGACAGCCTTGGCCGAGCACTTGGTGGACAGCTATGCGCCTGCAAGGTGCAAGGCCGCCTTCGCGCTGATGCAGGCCAGCGGCAGCGCCTTCGTGCCCACTCATGTCACCCGCGAGGAGGATGCCCGCGCGCGCGATCCGGGCTTCATCGATGATCCGCGACTGGCGTACCTCGATCCGCTTTCGCGCTGGGCCTGGCGCGACGACCTGCAGGCCACGGTCACCCGCCATCCAGGCCAACGTGGCGAGCGCGCGCTGCACGCCTATTTCAATCATGGCCTGGCACTGACCGGCGCTGCGCACCGCGCCGGTGTTCCGGTGCTGGTGGGCACCGACACCGGGCTTGGCGGCTTCCGCTATCACGATGAACTGCAACTGCTGCACCAGGCCGGACTCAGCCAAGCCGACGTGCTGCGCGCAGCCACGTTGCACGCCGCACAGCACCTTCGCCTGCAGGCCCGGCATGGCAGTGTCGAGGTCGGCAAAGCGGCCGACCTGGTGCTGCTGGACGGCAATCCTCTGCTGGACATCGGCAACAGCCGGCGCGTGCATGCGGTGCTGCTGGCCGGCCACCTCTACGACCGTCCAAGGCTGGATGCACTGCTGGCCTACTCCCGCGCGCAGGCACGCTCACCTGCGGTGATGGCGCGGCTGCTGTGGGGATTCGTGACCAGCCCGGTCAGCGCGGAACTGTAGCGGCTGCCTTGTTTTACATCCATCTCGATGGAGAGATATACTTCTCCGCACCCGACGCCGCCGCCCGTGCCATGACCACCATCAGCTTCGAGTTCTATCCGCCCAAGACCGACGAACAGCGCACCCAGCTGGACCGTGCCGCGGCCAAGCTGAAGACGTATGCCCCCGAGTACGTGTCCTGTACCTTCGGCGCCGGTGGCTCGACCCTCAGCTACACCTCCGAGACCGTGCGCCATCTCAACCAGCACCACGGCTTCGACGCGGCACCGCACCTGTCCTGCGTGGGCGGTACCCGCCAGGAGATCCGCGAGCTGCTGACGCTGTACCGCGCCATCGGCTGCCAGCGCATCGTCGCCCTGCGTGGCGACCTGCCGTCGGGCATGGGTTTTCCCGGTGACATGCGCTATGCCTCCGAACTGATCGCCTTCATCCGTGCCGAGCACGGTGACGCCTTCCGCATCGAAGTGGGCGCGTATCCGGAAACGCATCCGCAAGCGCAGGACGCCCTGCTCGACCTGAAGCACTTCAAGGCCAAGATCGACGCCGGTGCCAATGCCGCCATCACCCAGTACTTCTTCAACCCGGATGCCTACTTCCACTTCGTCGACGAAGTGCAGCGGCTCGGCGTGCAGGTGCCGATCACCCCGGGCATCATGCCGATCTCCAACTTCAGCCAGCTGCGCCGTTTCTCCGAACAGTGCGGCGCGGAAATCCCGCGCTGGATCAGCCGCAAGATGCAGGCCTACGGTGACGACGCCGAATCGGTGCGCGCCTTCGGCGCCGAAGTGGTGGCCAAGCTGTGCCAGCGCCTGGTCGAAGGCGGCGCACCGGGCCTGCACTTCTACACCTTGAACCTGGCCAAGCCGACGGTCTCGGTACTGAAGCTGCTGCAAGGCTGAAAAGTACGCTGCGTTATCGCAATCGGCGCTACGCTGCGTCGATGAAGCTCGTCCTGTCCCTGTTGCTGGTCCTGCTGCTGCCCGGTGTCTGCGCCGGTGTGCAGGCGCAGACCACGCGCTTGAACCGCTGCACCGATCCGCAGGGGCAAAGTGTCTATAGCGACCGCCCCTGCGACAGCCTGGGCGCGCAGTCCCGGCGGCCACCGCCGGCGCCTTCCGGCAATACCCTGCAGCGCGACAGCCTCGGCAGCAGCTGCCCGCGCCGGCTGAGCGAACTGGTGCAGGCTTTGCACACGGCGGTCGGCATCGGTGATGTGAACCGGCTTTCTTCGCTGTACCTGTGGGGCGCGGTGTCCGATGCCGGCGCACAGCGGATTCTTGGCCAGCTGGAATCGGTGGTGCGGCGGCCGCTGGTGGACGTGGTGCCGGTGTATCCGCGCCAGGATCTGGATGAGGGCCAGGGCATCGCCTCACAGGATCCGGAAACGGTGCCGATGCCGGCTGCACGGCGCCATCCGATCGGGTTGCGGTTGGAGCAGACCCTGCCGGGCAGCGCCACGCGCGCGGCGACCGTGCTTGGGCTGCGGCGGCAGTATGGGTGTTTCTGGATTACGTTGTGAGCGGGTGCTGCTGAACCGCCATCCACGCATGGCGTGGATCTACTGGTCGCTGCGTGGCGTGGGTCTGCTCATCCACGCATGGCGTGGATCTACTTGCTTGCGCCCCTGTGTATCGCGCTACACCGGCCATAGTCCGCGGATGGCGGCGATACCCTGCCCGCCATGCCGGCGTGCCTCGGCCACATGCTGCGGTGTCATGCCGCCGAGCGCATAGATCGGCAGCGAGACCTGGGCGCGCAGCGCGGCGAAGGCCTCCCACCCCAACGGCATTGCATCGGGATGGCTCGCAGTGGCCTGCACCGGCCCCAGCACGGCGAAGTCGCAGCCCAGCCGCTGTGCGGCCAGCAGCTGCTCAAGCCCGTGGCAGGAGGCGGCCACCAGCTGCCCGGGCGGCAGCGGCCGTTCCTGCAGCGACTGCAGCTGCTCGCTGCCCAGGTGCACGCCAACGCCGAGGGTGCGCGCCAGTTCGATATCGCGGTTGAGCAGCCACTGCACACCGCGCCGATGCGCGCGCACGGCCTGCTCGATCACGCCCTGACGCTGCGGATGCTCGGCGGGCAGGCGCAGCTGGATGCGTTGCTGCCCCGAAGCCACGGCCTGCTGCAGCTGGCCGTGCCAACGCTGCAGGCCGCCCTCATCGATGTCCGGCGCAGGGGTGATCAGGTAGCAGTCCGGCTGGCGCAGTGCGGCCACCACCGGCAGGTCGGCCGGCGGCATTGAATAACGGGCCAGCTTGTCCGGCGTCACCCAGGTGATGGCCTGGCCCTCGCGTCCACGCGGGGCGCCCTTCCAGCTGCGCACGTGGCGCACTTCCAGGGTCAGGTCCTTGTCCGGGTAGCGCTGCGGCACGTCCATGATCCACTCGCCCACCTCTGCCTCGATGCCCAGCTCCTCGTGCAGCTCGCGCACCAGCGCCTGTTCGGAGGTCTCACCGGGCTCGCGCTTGCCGCCCGGGAATTCCCAGAGGCCGGCCATGTCGCGGCTTTCGGTACGGCGGTTGAGCAGGATGCGGCCGCGGGCGTCGGTGATGACGGCGGCTACGACGTGGATCGATCGTTTCGGGGAAGGCATGGCCGAAGCATGCCGAAAAGCGGGGCACCGGCGCAATCGCCGGGCGCTTCAAGGCCCAGAACAGGAAAGCCCCGCTTTCGCGGGGCTCTCCGGGGGTCAGCTCAGCTGGCCGTGGCAGTGCTTGTACTTCTTGCCGCTGCCGCACGGGCACGGATCGTTGCGACCGATCTTGGGCTCGTCACGCTGCAGCTGCGCCACGCCCTGCTGGGTGGCCTCCACCTGCGCCGCCTCTTCGTCGGCGCCGTAGCCGCCGGCGTCCTGGTGCTGGAACTGCGACTGGCTCAGGCGGGCTTCCACCTGCTGGCGCTCGGCCGCTTCCAGTGCCTGCACTTCCTCGTCGCTGCGGATGCGCACGCGGGCCAGCAGGGTCACCACTTCGCGCTTGACGTTCTCCAGCATGTCCGAGAACAGCTCGAAGGCTTCCTTCTTGTATTCCTGCTTCGGCTGCTTCTGCGCATAACCGCGCAGGTAGATGCCCTGGCGCAGGTAATCCATGCGTGCCAGGTGCTCCTTCCAGCTCTGGTCGAGCACGGTCAGCATCACGTGCTTCTCCAGCGCGCGCATGGTCTCTTCGCCCACGCCCGCTTCCTTCTCGGCGAAGTGCTGGTTGATGCGCTCCTGCACCTTGGCGGTGATGCCTTCGGCATCCAGCTCCTCGTGCGACTTGACCAGATCGGTCAGCGACATGTCCACACCGAAGTCCGACTGCAGGGTGGCTTCCAGGCCACGCAGGTCCCACTGCTCGTCCACCGAGTTCGGCGGCACGAAGCGGGCAACGATGTCGAAGATCACGTCGTCGCGGATGCCATCGACGTTGTCCTTCACCGAGTCGGCGTCCAGCAGTTCGTCGCGCTGGGCGTAGATCACCTTGCGCTGGTCGTTGTTGACGTCGTCGAAATCCAGCAGGTTCTTGCGGATGTCGAAGTTGTGGGCCTCGACCTTGCGCTGCGCCTTTTCAATCTGGCGGCTGACCAGGCGGTCTTCGATGACGTCGTCTTCCTTCATGCCCATCATGCGCATGGCCTTCTGCACCCAGTCGGAGGCGAAGATGCGCATCAGGTTGTCTTCCAGCGACAGGTAGAAACGGGACGAGCCCGGATCACCCTGGCGGCCCGAACGGCCACGCAGCTGGTTGTCGATACGACGCGATTCGTGGCGTTCGGTGCCGACGATGTGCAGGCCGCCGGCCGCCTTGACCGCGTCATGGCGCTTCTGCCACTCGGCCTTGATCGCGGCCTTCTGCTCGTCGGTCGCGCCTTCACCCAGCTCGTGGATTTCCGCTTCCAGCGAACCGCCCAGCACGATGTCGGTACCACGACCGGCCATGTTGGTGGCGATGGTCACGGCGGCCGGACGACCGGCGTTGGCAACGATGGTCGCTTCGCGGTCGTGCTGCTTGGCGTTGAGCACTTCGTGCTTCACACCCGCCTTGCGCAGGTGCTCGGACAGCATTTCCGAGGTTTCGATCGAGGTGGTACCCACCAGCACCGGCTGGCCGCGCTTGGCGCACTCTTCGATGTCGGCCAGCACCGCATTGAACTTGCCCTTGCGGTTGAGGAACACCTGGTCCGGGCTGTCCTTGCGGATGGTCGGGCGGTTGGTCGGGATCACCACCACTTCCAGGCCATAGATGCTCTGGAATTCGAACGCTTCGGTATCGGCCGTACCGGTCATGCCGGACAGCTTCTTGTACATGCGGAACAGGTTCTGGAAGGTGATGCTGGCCAGCGTCTGGTTCTCGCGCTGGACCGGCACGCCTTCCTTCGCTTCCACCGCCTGGTGCAGGCCATCGGACCAGCGGCGGCCGGCCAGGGTACGGCCGGTGAATTCGTCGACGATGACCACTTCGCCATCGCGCACGATGTAGTCCACATCGCGCTGGTAGATGGCGTGCGCGCGCAGGGCGGCGTTGAGGTGGTGGACCACGGTCAGGTTCTGCGCCGCGTACAGGCCTTCGGTCTCGGCATCGAGGATGCCCGCTTCCACCAGCAGCTGTTCGGCGTGCTCCATGCCCGCCTCGGACAGGTGCACCTGCTTGCCCTTCTCATCGACCCAGAAGTCGCCTTCGCCGTCTTCCGCTTCCTGCTTGACCAGGTTCGGCACGATGCGGTTGACGCGGATGTACAGCTCCGGGGAATCGTCGGCCGGGCCGGAGATGATCAGCGGGGTACGCGCTTCGTCGATCAGGATGGAGTCGACTTCGTCGACGATGGCGTAGTGCAGGCCGCGCTGGTAGCGGTCAGCCTTGGACAGCGCCATGTTGTCGCGCAGGTAGTCGAARCCGAATTCGTTGTTGGTGCCGTAGGTGATGTCCGAACCATAGGCTTCGCGCTTGTCGCTGTGCGGCATGCCCGGGTAGACCACGCCCACGCTCAGGCCCAGCCAGTTGTACAGCTTGCCCATCTGCGCGGCATCGCGGCGGGCCAGGTAGTCGTTCACGGTGACCACGTGCACGCCCTTGCCTTCCAGCGCGTTGAGGTACACCGGCAGGGTCGCCACCAGGGTCTTGCCTTCACCGGTGCGCATTTCTGCGATCTTGCCCAGGTGAAGCACCATGCCGCCGATCAGCTGCACGTCGTAGTGGCGCATGCCCAGCACGCGGCGACCGGCCTCGCGGCAGACCGCGAACGCTTCGGGCAACACCTTGTCCAGGGCTTCACCACCGGCGATGCGCTGCTTGAATTCCGGCGTCTTGGCCTGCAGCTGCTCGTCGGAAAGCTTCTCGATCTCCGGCTCCAGCGCATTGATCTTGGCGACGATGCGGTTGAGCTGGCGCAGCTGTCGTTCATTACGACTGCCAAATACGCGGGTAAGCAGGCTGTTGATCATTGARGGAACCGGGTTGGATGGAAATGCCGCACGGCTCCGGGAAGGATCCGTCCGCCGCAAACGAATCAGGGCGCCTGGCGCCCTGTCGATGGCAACACCCATTGTAGCTTGGGATGGGCCGCTGGGGTTTCAACCCTGTGGCGGCATTGGCATCCGAACATTCCGGTAGTGCCGGCCGCTGGCCGGCAATCCGCGATGTTGCCGAAGATCATGAGGTTGCCGGCCAGCGGCCGGCACTACCGCCCCCGGAGTACGGGGGCCCGATTCAACCGCGGGTGATGCGCCCGACCGGGGTATTGCCGCCATCGCCGAGGAACTTGCGCGGGTTGACCACGTTGCCGTTCTCCCACACCTCGAAGTGCACGTGGGCGCCGGTCGAACGACCGGTGGAACCGGCCTTGGCCACTTCCTGGCCGGCACGGACGAGGTCGCCGACCTTCACCACCAGGCGCGAATTGTGCGCGTAGCGGGTGACGTAGCCGTTGCCGTGGTCCACATCGACCACGTTGCCGTAGCCGCCCTTGACCCCGGAGAAGCTGACCACGCCGTCGGCCACCGACATCACCGGGTCACCGACGCGGGCGTGGAAGTCCATGCCCTTGTGGGTGGCGGCACCGCGACCGAACGGGTCGGCACGGGTACCGAAGCCGGACGTGACGTAGCTGTTGCGGATCGGCATGCGCGAAGGCACGGCGTTCTGCTGCAGCTGGTGGTCGAACATCAGCGATTCCATCACCGACAACTGGCGGCCTGAAGCAGCGAAGCGCTGCTCCAGCACCTGTAAGTCGGCGTTGACGTCCTTCACCGGGATGTCGGCGGTCGGGCCGCCGGCATCGCCGTCACCGAGGCCGGGGGTCTCGTTGAAATCGAATTCGCCGTCTTCCAGCTTGCCCATCTGGGTCAGTCGCTCGCCCAGGGCGTTCAGGCGGGTGGCCTGCGCCTGCAGCTCGCCGAGGCGGGCAGCCAGCGCGTTGACCTGGGTCTGCGCATCACGCTGGACCTTGGCCAGTTCGGCCTCCTGGCGGTCGACCTTGGCCTGCAGGCGCGAGTCATTGAGCGCGCTGACGCCAATTCCACCGGCAAGGCCGATAATGCAACCTGCGCCGAGCACGCTGCCCAGCAGGGCTCGGGGGCGGTCCTCGAAGTAGAACCGCAAACGCGTGAGCGCCGATTTGGCCTGTCCTTCACGCGTTTTGATTACGATCTTTTTGAATGCCATCAGTGAGTTTTCATGTCTGAGCCGAAATCCAGCGTTCGTCCCGCATCCCGACCGAAACCGGCCCTGGATGCAGTGATGGCGGACAAAAGCGGGAACCCGCTGCGGCGTGCCCTATGGCTCGACGCGCTGGACCGTCAGTTGCGCCCCCAGTTGCCGCCACCTCTGCGCAGCCGTTGCCGGCTGGCCAATGTGGACGGGGAACACCTCGTTTTTCTCGTCGAGTCCCCGGTCTGGCATGCCAAGTTGCGGCTTGCCGAAGCCCAGTTGCTCGACGCGGCCCGGTCCATCGGGCTGAAGGCCACCAAGGTGACCGTCAAGACTGCGTCTCCCACTCCCACGCGCTCCCCAGCGCTCGACAACCGGAATGGACCCCACGCAGTTTCAGCCGCCACGCACAAAGGGCTACGCGACGCCTTGGCAGCTCTGCAGGACCTTCCTTCGAAACCGAAGCGGGAAACCTGAAAGCAGCGGAGCGTCCTGCTCCACTCCCCGTCGCGCGTGTCACCGCAGCGTGAAACATTTCGGGGGCCGGGTCGCATCCTAGCTGGCCGCGGTGGGCCAGTCGTTAGATTGTTGTTARAACAACGTTAAATTCAGGCTTCGGATCCAACAGGTTCACAAAACCGTGACCTCGGCCCGGCCGTCGCGTCACCAACTGCGCCAGTGCGTCAAACAACGCCGGAAACGCAGACGCCGCCCTGGAAGGCGGCGTTTTTGCATTGAAATTCAACAGCTTGTGAAATCAGGCATAGGCCGGCGTGGCGTACACCACCGGGTCCGGCACGGCCGGCGAGTCGTAAGTGACCCATTCCCAGGCGGTGGCATCGGCCATCAGCGCCCGCACCAGCTTGTTGTTGAGCGCGTGGCCGGACTTGAAGCCCTCGTAGGCACCCAGCACCTGGCCGCCGGCCAGATAGAGGTCGCCGATCGCGTCAAGAATCTTGTGGCGCACGAATTCGTCGGCGTAGCGCAGGCCGTCTTCGTTGAGCACGCGGAACTCGTCGAGCACGATGGCGTTGTCCATCGAACCGCCCAGGCCGAGATTGCGCTCGCGCATGTATTCCAGGTCGCGCATGAAGCCGAAGGTGCGCGCGCGGGAGATTTCCTTGGTGTAGGCCATCGTCGAGAACTCGATTTCCTGGCGCGACTGCTTGGCCGGGATCATCGGGTGGTCGAACTGGATGGTGAAGCCCAGCTTGTACCCCTCGTACGGGGTAAAGCGGGCCATCTTGTCGCCCTCGGTCACTTCCACGGTCTTCAGCACGCGGATGAAGCGCTTGGGCGCATCCTGTTCGACGATGCCTGCCGACTGCAGCAGGAACACGAACGGGCCGGACGAACCGTCCATGATCGGCAGCTCGGCCGAGGACAGTTCGACGATGATGTTGTCCACACCCAGGCCGGCCAGGGCCGACATCAGGTGCTCGACGGTCTGGATCTTGGCGTCGTTGCAGGTCAGGCCGGTGCACAGGGTCACTTCGGTGACCAGTTCGGCCTTCGCAGGCACTTCCACTACCGGGTCCAGGTCCACGCGCCGGAACACGATGCCATGGTTGACCGGCGCCGGGCGCAGGGTCATGTAGACCTTGTCGCCGCTGTGCAGGCCTACACCGGTGGCGCGGATCGTGTTCTTGAGGGTGCGTTGCTGGATCATGGGGGACGACCGGAAGTGACACAGTAGATTAACACGCAGGGTCCCCTACCCCGGCTGAAACGCCGGTGGGACGCGCGTGAAGCAGGGCGGCCGGGCCCATCCTGGCCCGGCGCCCGCGTTTTCAGGACATGGTGGCGCAACCCGGGGGGGACAAGCCCCGGGCAGCGTCGATCAGTCCGCCTGGCGGCGCAGGAACGCCGGGATGTCCAGGTAATCGTTCGGCAGTTCCGCCGCGGCCGGGGCCGAGGAGGCCGGAGCCGACGGGGTGGAAGCTGCCACGCTGTCGCTGCTGGCACGACGCAGACCCAGGCCCATGCCGCCGACGGCCTTGGACACCGCATCGCCGCCGTTGTCGAACTCGCCGAACTCCGGCTGGCCGGTGGTGGCGTTGCGGACCAGCTTGATCGGTGCACGCTCGCCCGGACGCTGGGTCTTGCTGGCCGAGACGCGGTTCAGGCCCGTGGCGACCACGGTCACGCGCACTTCGTCCTGCATGTCCGGATCGAGCACGGTACCCACCACCACGGTCGCGTCTTCCGAAGCGAAGCCGTCGATGGTGCGGCCGATCTCGTCGAACTCGGCCATGGTGAAGTCGGCACCGGCGGTGATGTTGACCAGGATGCCGTTGGCGCCAGCCAGGTTCACATCGTCCAGCAGCGGGTTCTGGATGGCCGACTCGGCCGCGGCCTGCGCGCGGTCATCGCCGCGGGCGGTACCGGTACCCATCATCGCCAGGCCCATTTCGGACATGACGGTGCGCACGTCGGCGAAGTCGACGTTGATCAGGCCCGGACGCACGATCAGGTCGGCGATGCCCTGCACGGCGCCCTGCAGCACGTCGTTGGCGGCACGGAAGGCCTGGATCATGGTCGCGTTGCGACCCAGCACGGTGATCAGCTTCTCGTTGGGGATGGTGATCAGCGAGTCGCAGTGCTGGCTCAGTTCTTCAATGCCCTTCAGCGCGACCTGCATGCGGCGGCGGCCTTCGAACGGGAACGGCTTGGTGACCACGGCCACGGTCAGGATGCCCATTTCCTTGGCCAGCTGTGCCACCACCGGCGCAGCGCCGGTACCGGTGCCACCGCCCATGCCAGCGGTGATGAACACCATGTCCGCGCCCTGCAGCGCGTCCATGATGCGCTCACGGTCTTCCAGCGCAGCCTGGCGGCCGACTTCCGGATTCGCGCCTGCGCCCAGGCCCTTGGTGACATTGGTACCCAGCTGCAGCTGCAGCTTGGCACCACAATTCTTGATGGCCTGCGAGTCGGTGTTGGCAGTGATGAATTCCACGCCATCCACTGCCGAGTTGACCATGTGCGCCACGGCATTGCCGCCGCCGCCGCCCACGCCAACCACCTTGATCACCGCATTGGGTGCCATCTTTTCGATCAGTTCAAAATGCGCCATGTCCGTGTCCTCGTTGTATCCGCTTTCGATTGCATGGGCGTTCGGGCGTCCTGCCTTCGTGCTGCATGCCGTCGTTGCGGCTGTGTGGGTTATGTGTGTTGCCGGTGTAGCGTCGTGTTGCCGGTGTTGCAGCCGGGCTGCGCCCGGGTGGTACAGGTGCCGCGTCAGAATTCGCCGCGGAACCAGGTCTTGAGTTTCTTGAACATGCTTCCGGCGCGGCCGGTCGGCAGCGACGGCCGGCGCGGATGCTCGATCTGGCTGCCCATCAGCAGCAGGCCCACGCCGGTGGCATGCACCGGGTTGCCCACCACTTCGCCCAGGCCGGTAACGTGCTGCGGGATGCCCACGCGTACCGGCATCTGCAGCATTTCCTCGGCCAGTTCGACCACGCCTTCCATCTTCGAGGCACCACCGGTCAGCACCATGCCGGCGCGCACCAGTTCCTCGAACCCGGAGCGGCGCAGTTCGGCCTGCACCATTTCGAAGATCTCTTCGTAGCGGCCCTGCACTGCCTGCGCCAGCGCGTGGCGCGGCATGCGGCGCGGCGGACGATCACCGACCGACGGCACCTGGATGCTTTCCTCGGCGGTAGCCAGCTGGGCCAGGGCGCATGCATAGCGCACCTTGATCTGCTCGGCTTCCGGGGTCGGCGTGCGCAGCATGTGCGCGATGTCGTTGGTCACGTGGTCGCCGGCGATCGGCAGCGAGGCGGTATGACAGATCGCGCCCTGCACGAACACTGCGATGTCGGTGGTGCCGGCGCCCATGTCGACCAGCACCACGCCCAGTTCGCGCTCGTCGGCGGTCAGCACCGCCACGCTGGACGCCAGCGAGGACAGCACCAGATCGTCCACCTGCAGGCCGCAGCGCTGCACGCACTTGCTGATGTTGGCCGCAGCCGACTGCGCGCACACCACCAGGTGCGCATGCACCTCCAGGCGCACGCCGGTCATGCCGACGGGGTTGCGGATGCCTTCCTGCGAATCATCCAGCACGTACTCGCGCGGGATCGCATGCAGGATCTTCTGGTCGGCCGGAATCGCCACTGCCTTGGCCGCATCGAGCACGCGATCCAGGTCGCCCCAGGTCACTTCGCCGTCGCGGATCGGCACGATGCCGGGCGAGTTCTTGCACTGCACGTGGTTGCCGGAAATGGAGGCATACACCGAGCGGATCTCGCAGCCGGCCATCAGCTCGGCTTCTTCGACCGCACGCTGGATCGACTGCACGGTCGATTCGATATCCACCACCACGCCGCGCTTGAGGCCGCGCGACTCATGGGAGCCGATGCCGATCACTTCGATCGGGTTGCCCGGCGAATACTCGCCCACCAGCGCCACCACCTTGGAGGTGCCGATATCCAGGCCGACGATCAGCGATTTGTCACCCTTGCGATTCATGTTCTTTCCTGCGTCCTTCTTGCCGGGGTGCCCGGTGCATTGGCGGGGGCGGCCGGAGTGCCCCAGCTCAGCGTGAAACCATTGGTATATCGGAGGTCGGCGCGCTCGATCGGCGCGGCCTGGTTGGCCAGCTGCGGCAGCACGCGCACGAAGCGCTGCAGGCGCGAGCGGGCATCGTCGCGGCCGACCACCACTTCAGTGCCGTTGCTCAGCAGCAGCGACCAGCTGCCGCGCGCGTCCATCGTCAGCCGGCGCACGTCGACGCCTGCCGGCGCGAACAGCGCGCGCGAATCGTTGTACAGCTTGACCACTTCCTCGGTCTGGCTGTCCGGGCCATCCAGCTCGGGCAGCTGCAGGTCGGCCAGCTTCTTCGGCGTGGGGAACAGCTTGCCCTGCTCGGACAGCAGGCGATCTTCGCCCCAGCGCGCGAACGGCTTGTGCTCGACCAGCGTCACTTCCAGCACGTCCGGCCACTGCTTGCGCACCTGCGCGCTTTCCACCCACGGCAGTTTTTCCAGTGCGTCCTGCGCGTCCTGCAGCTTGACCGCGAAGAAGCCGGCATGCGCATACGGCAGCAGCACCTGCTGCAGCTGTTCCGGCGGCACCCGCTTGAACTCACCGTGCACGCGCAGCTTCGCCAGCGGCCAGCGCTCGGCGCCGACCCAGCCATTGACCACGGCCACCACCGGCAGTGCAACCACCGACAGTGCCAACAGCCAGACGAAGATGCGCAGCACCGCGTTCATGCGTGCGATGCCTCCAGGGTCTGTTCCAGCACGCGCCACACCAGCTCTTCGAAGCTGATACCGGCCTGCCCGGCCGCCTTGGGCACCAGCGAGTGGCTGGTCATGCCCGGCGCGGTGTTCACTTCCAGCAGGAAGAAGCGGCCGCTGGTGCGGTCACGCATCACGTCGACGCGACCCCAGCCACGGCAACCGGCCGCGCGGAAGGCAGCCAGCGCGATGCGGCGGATCTCGTCTTCGTCATCACCGTCCAGGCCCGGGCACAGGTACTGGGTGTCYTCGGCGATGTAYTTGGCGTTGTAGTCGTACCACTGGCCCTTGGGCACGATGCGGATCGACGGCAGCGCMWSGTCGCCSAGGATSGCCACGGTCAGTTCGTCACCGACCACCATCTGTTCCATCAGCAGCTGGCCGTCGTAACGCGCGGCCAGGGCCACGGCGTCGTCCAGGCCGGCGTCGTCGGTGACCCGGCTGATGCCCACGCTGGAGCCTTCGTTGGCCGGCTTGACCACCACCGGCAGGCCGAGCTCGGCCGCAAGCGCGTGGACATTCTTTTCGGCCGCTCCCGGCATCCTGCCTCCCGTGGCACTCGTACCTCCGTGTACTTCGCGGTACTGCGGGGTCGGCAGGCCCAGTGACAGCCACACCTGCTTGGTGCGGATCTTGTCCATGCTCAACGCCGAGCCCAGCACGTTGGAGCCRGTGTACGGCACGCCGAAGGCCTCCATCAGGCCCTGTACGATGCCGTCCTCACCACCACCATTGTGGCCGTGCAGGATGTTGAACACGCGATCGATGCCGCCGGCCGCCAGCGCCTTGGCCAGCGCCGGAATGCCATCGATGGCGACGGCGTCGACGCCGCGCGACTGCAGCGCTTCGAGTACGTTGCGGCCCGAATCCAGCGACACTTCGCGTTCGCTGGAGCTGCCACCGAGCAGCACGGCGACGCGGCCGAACGCGGCCGGGTCGGTGCTGCGCAGCGGCGGGAAGGTCAGCGTGCTCACGCCTCGCCCTCCGCCTTGAAGCCTTCCACGGCAATGTGGCTGGCGACGGCGCCGATGTCGCCGGCACCCATCATCAGCAGCAGGTCACCGTCCTGCAGCACGTCCGGCAGCACGGTGGCCAGCTCGGATGCCTTGCCGACCACCACCGGCTCGCTGCGGCCACGTGCACGGATGGCGCGGGCCAGTGCATGCGAATCGGCGCCAGCGATCGGCTCTTCACCGGCCGGGTAGACCTCGCTCAGCACCAGTGCATCGACACTGGACAGCACCGCGGCGAACTTGTCGAACTGATCACGGGTACGGCTGTAGCGGTGCGGCTGGAAGGCGACCACCAGGCGCTTGTCGGCCCAGCCGCCACGCGCGGCGGCGAACACCGCTTCCAGCTCGCTCGGATGGTGGCCGTAGTCGTCGATGATGCGGACCTTGGCACCGCTGGCGGTGGTCACTTCGCCCAGGTCATTGAAGCGGCGACCGACGCCAGCGAAGCTGGCCAGCGCACGCGCGATCGTGTCCGGGGCCACGCCCAGCTGCCAGCCCACCGCCGCAGCGGCCAGCGCGTTGAGCACGTTGTGCTTGCCCGGCAGCGCCAGTACCACTTCCTGGCTGGTGCCCTGCGGCAGGCGCAGGGTGAAGCGCATGCGCGAACCTTCCTGCACCACGTTCTCGGCGCGCACGTCGGCCTGCGGGCTCATGCCGTAGCTCATCACGTGGCGCGGGGTCTTGGCGGCCAGTGCGGCCACTTCCGGATCGTCGATGCACAGCACTGCCAGGCCGTAGAACGGCAGGCGCTGCAGGAACTCGGCGAACGCTGCCTGCACGCGGGCGAAATCGTTGCCGTAGTTCTCCAGATGATCGGAATCGATGTTGGTGATGATCGACATCAACGGATTCAGGCGCAGGAAGCTGCCGTCGCTCTCGTCGGCCTCGGCCACCAGCCACTGGCCACCACCGAGCTTGGCGTTGGCACCGGCAGCCAGCAGCTGGCCACCGATCACGAAGGTCGGGTCCAGCCCACCCTCGCTCAGCACCGCAGCGGTCAGGCTGGTGGTGGTGGTCTTGCCGTGGGTGCCGGCCACGGCGATGCCGCGACGGAAGCGCATCAGTTCGGCCAGCATCGCCGCGCGCGGCATGATCGGAATGCGCTGGCTGCGCGCTTCCATCAGCTCCGGGTTGTCTTCGCGGATCGCGCTGGAGACCACCACGCAGTCGGTGCCCAGCACGTTGGCGGCCGAGTGGCCGCGCATGATGCGCGCGCCCAGGCCGGCCAAGCGGCGGGTCGCGACGTTGTCGGCGTTGTCCGAACCGGACACTTCGTAGCCCAGCGTCAGCATCACTTCGGCGATGCCGCTCATGCCGGTGCCGCCGATGCCGACGAAATGCACGCGCGGGAACGCGCGCACCAGATCGTTGGTGTCATGCAGGCGGCGGATCATGCGCGGCCTCGCGCAGGGCAGGCGCTGGAGCGTGCCTTCTTCATACAGCTTCCTCGAGAATGATAT
>NZ_JBFTOJ010000042.1:0-28996 GCF_056397905.1 Stenotrophomonas sp. 05L414_2 | reverse complement strand
TCATGGACCTGCGCAACGTGAGGTTGCCGGCCAGCGGCCGGCACTACCAGATGAAACCATTTCTGCAGCGCAGCACGGCACGCGTTCTGGTTTAGGCTTGGGGTCTGGATCCGTTGACCGAGGCCTGTGCGTCGCCGATGAACGAGTACCGCAGCAGTATCGAATTCGCTTCCCCTGATCTTCCCTTGCGTGACGACGTGCGCCGTCTGGGTGCACTGGTCGGTGACCTGCTGGTCGAGCAGGTATCGGCCGCCTTTCTCGATGACGTCGAGGACGTGCGCACGCGTGCCATTGCCCGCCGCGAGAACCAGGCGCCGCTGTCAGAGCTGGCCGACGGCCTGGCTGGGCGTGAACCGCAGCAGGCCGAGACAATGGTGCGTGCGTTCAGTACCTACTTCCAGGTGGTCAACATCGCCGAGCGCGTGCATCGCATCCGTCGCCGCCGCGACTACCAGCGCGCCGTTGCCGCCGCGCCGCAACCCGATGGCCTGCAGGATGCCCTGCAGCACCTGAAGGCGCAGGGCGTCGGCCTGGATGAACTGGCACAGTGGCTGCCACGCATCGATATCGAGCCGGTGTTCACCGCGCACCCGACCGAGGCGGTGCGCCGCGCGCTGCTGGAGAAGGAACAGCTGATGGTGGCCAGCCTGGTCGACAACCTCGACGGCCAGCGCACGCCGGGTGAAGCAGCCGCAGATGCCGCGCGTTTCCGCATGGCGTTGACCGCCTCGTGGCAGACCACCGATTCCTCGCCGGTGCGCCCGACCGTGGACGACGAACGCGAGCACGTCGGCTTCTATCTGGTGCAGGTGCTGTACCGGGTGATCCCGGTGCTGTACGAATCGCTGCAACAGGCACTGCGCGATACCTATAGCGCGGAACTGCCGCTGCCGCGCCTGCTGCGTTTCGGCACGTGGGTGGGCGGCGACATGGACGGCAATCCCAATGTGGATGCGCACACCATCCGCAATACGCTGGATGCACAGCGCGTTGCCGTGCTGGGCCGCTACCAGAAGGAACTGCTGCAGCTGGCCAGCCTGCTCAGCCAATCCACCGAGCGGGTTGGGGTGAGCGATGCACTGCAGGCGCGCGTCGCGCATTACCAGCAGTTGCTGCCGCAGGTGCAGTCGCGGCCACGCCATGCCGACATGCCATATCGGTTGCTCAATGACCGCATGCGCGCACGCCTGCAGGCCACGCTGGATGATGCCGACGGCGCCTATGCCGGCCCGGACGAGCTGATCGACGACCTGCAGCTGATCCTCGACAGCCTGCGCGCGAACCGGGGCGAACATGCCGGCGGCTTCGCGGTGCAGCGCCTGTTGTGGCGGGTGAAGACCTTCGGTTTCCATCTGGCGCGGCTGGATGTGCGCCAGGAATCGAGCGTGCATGCGCGCGCGCTGGCGGCAGTGCTGGGGGGCGATGCGGCATGGGACGCATTGGATACAGCGGGTCGCGCACGCCTGCTGGCACCGCATGCCAGTGGTGAAACACCATTGCCTGTTGGCGATGATGAGGGCAACCAGCGCTTGGATGCAGTGTTCGCGGCCTTGGCCGATGCCCGTGCGCGGCATGGTGGCGACGCGCTGGGCAGCTACATCATCTCGATGGCGCACGACCGTGGCGATGTGCTGGCGGTGCTGGCCCTGGCGCGTCGTGGCGGCCTGGTCGATGACGCCGGCCACGTGCCGCTGGATATCGCGCCGCTGTTCGAAACCGTGGACGACCTCAAGCGCGGCACCGCGACGCTGCGCGATCTGCTGGCCGATCCGGTGTACCGCGCGCACCTGCGTGCACGCGAGGACGTGCAGATGGTGATGCTCGGCTATTCGGACAGCAGCAAGGATGGTGGCATTGCCGCATCACGCTGGGGCCTGCAGCGCGCGCAGGTGGAGCTGCTGGAAGTGGCTGCCGAAGCGGGCCTGCGCCTGACCTTCTTCCATGGCCGCGGTGGCTCGATCAGCCGCGGTGGTGGCAAGACCACGCACGCGGTCGATGCCTCGCCACGCGGCAGCATCGATGGCCGCCTGCGGGTGACCGAGCAGGGCGAGGTGATCCACCGCAAGTACGGCATCCGCGCGCTGGCATTGCGTTCGCTGGAGCAAGCCACCGGTGCGGTGCTGCGCGCCAGCCTGCGCCCGCGTGCCGCCGAACCGCGCGAGGATGATTGGCGGCCGGTGATGGACGTGGTCGCCGGTTCCAGCAGCGAGGTCTATCGGGCGTTCGTCGGCCAACCGCGTTTCATGGATTACTTCCGTACCGCCACGCCGATCGATGTGATTGAACGGATGACGCTGGGATCGCGGCCGTCGCGCCGGCTCGGCCAGGATGCGGCCTTGACCAACCTGCGCGCGATTCCGTGGGTGTTCGCCTGGAGCCAGGCGCGCGCGGTGATTCCGGGCTGGTATGGGGTCGGCAGCGGCCTGCAGGCGGCCGCCGACGCCGGCCATGAAGCCACGTTGCGTGAAATGGCGCGGGACTGGCCGTTCTTCCGCACGTTCCTGGATGACATCGCGATGGTGCTGTCCAAGGGGGATATCACCATCGCCGAACAGTTCTCGCGCCTGTCCGGCGAGCTGCACGATGCGTTCTTCCCGCAGGTCGAGCGCGAACTGGAGCTGACCCGGCACTGGCTGCTGGCGCTGATGGAGCAGCAGACCCTGCTGGACCACGACGCGCGGCTGGCGCTGTCGATCCGCCTGCGCAATCCCTATGTGGACCCGATCAGCGTGCTGCAGGTGGACCTGCTGCAGCGCTGGCGCGAAAGCGGGCGCGAGGACGACGACCTGCTGCGTGCGCTGGTGGCCTGCGTGAATGGTGTCTGCTACTGCAGTTGCCGGCCAGCGGCCGGCACTACCGGTTTGCCAGGTGCCGAGCCCGGTCGGCGCGCTTTCATTCTTCCGGTGACGGCGGATTGGACGCCAGCAGTTCCAGATGCCGCTGCTCCATTTCCTGCCGAAGTTGGCGGCGGATCAGCGCCGCGGCCTGCCGGCGCTTTTCATCCGAACTGGCCGGCTGCAGCGATGGAACCGGCGTCGGCCGGCCGTCCTCGTCCACCGCCACCATGGTGAAGAAGCAGCTGTTGGCGTGGCGCACGCTGCGCTTGAGGATGTCCTCGGCCACCACCTTGACGCCGATTTCCATCGACGAGGTACCGGTGTAGTTCACCGAGGCAAGGAAGGTGACCAGTTCGCCCACCGCGATCGGCTGGCGGAACACTACCTGGTCCACCGACAGGGTGACCACGTAGCGGCCGGCATAGCGGCTGGCGCAGGCATAGGCGACCTGGTCGAGCAGGCGCAGGATCGCGCCACCGTGGACCTTGCCGGAGAAATTGGCCATTTCCGGCGACATCAGCACGGTCATGGACAGCTGGTGGGATTTGAGTTCGGTCGACATGGGGCGATTGTATCGGCAACCACCGGCACTACCATCTGCCGGCCAACGGCCGGCACCTTCATGATGTCCGCAAACCGATGCATGGTTGCCGGCCAGCGGCCGGCACTACCGAAAGCAGAAGGGCCGCTTGCGCGGCCCTTCGTGTTTCTTACTTCAGCTTCGCATCGGCGCGCAGGGCGGCGGCGCGATCGGTCTTCTCCCAGGAGAAGGCCGTGGCGTTGACGGTCTCGCCCTCGCCGTTGATGTAGCTGAACTCCTTCGGCTTGCGGCCGAAGTGGCCATAGGCCGCGGTCTGCTGGTACATCGGGTGGATCAGGTCCAGCATCTTGATGATGCCGTACGGGCGCAGGTCGAAGTGCTTGCGGATCAGCTTCTCGATCTTGTCGTCGCTGATCTTGCCGGTGCCGAAGGTGGTGACCGAGATCGAGGTCGGCTCAGCCACGCCGATGGCGTAGGAGACCTGCACTTCGCAACGGTCGGCCAGGCCGGCGGCAACCACGTTCTTGGCGACGTAGCGGGCAGCGTAGGCGGCCGAACGATCGACCTTGGACGGATCCTTGCCGGAGAACGCGCCACCACCGTGACGAGCCCAGCCGCCGTAGGTGTCGACGATGATCTTGCGGCCGGTCAGGCCGCAGTCGCCCACCGGGCCGCCGATCTCGAACTTGCCGGTCGGGTTGATGTGGAACTTGGTGCCCTTGTGCAGCCACTTGGCCGGCAGCACCGGCTTGATGATCTCTTCGCGGACGGCCTCGATGAGGTCCTTCTGCTTGATGCCCGGGGCGTGCTGGGTCGACAGGACCACCGCGTCGATGGCCGAAACCACGCCGTTTTCATAGCGCAGGGTGACCTGGCTCTTGGCGTCCGGACGCAGCCAGGACAGCGGCGAGTTGCGCTTCTTGCGGATCTTGGCCTGCTGCTCGACCAGGCGGTGCGACAGGTGGATCGCCGCCGGCATGTAGCTGTCGGTTTCGTTGGTGGCATAGCCGAACATCAGGCCCTGGTCGCCAGCGCCCATTTCTTCCGGCTTCTTGCGGTCAACGCCCTGGGCGATGTGCGGGGACTGCTTGCCGATCAGGTTCAGCACGCCGCAGGTGGCGCCGTCGAAGCCGACGTCGGAGCTGTCATAGCCGATGTCCACGATGACCTTGCGGGTCAGCGCTTCCAGGTCGATCCAGGCGCTGGTGGTGATTTCGCCGGCAACGATGGCAACGCCGGTCTTGACCATGGTCTCGCAGGCCACGCGGGCGCGCTGGTCCTGGGTCAGGATCGCGTCCAGCACCGCATCGGAGATCTGGTCGGCAACCTTGTCCGGATGGCCTTCAGAGACCGACTCGGAGGTGAAGAGGTAGCTGGACATCAGGCTTAATATCCTTTGATTCGGATGGAAAGATGGGCGCGAATGATACACGGGGTGCGCCGCCTGTGCATTGTGAACCTGTATGGGTTGCCAGTGGTTAAGGTGTTGTGCCCGGCAGAGCAGGCCTTGGCGGGCACTGTGGGGGCATCGTGCACAGGCAGTGTTCCACTGGCGTGACCATTGCCGCCCACCGCCGGGACCGGATGTGCCAGCACCTGCGCCGTCATCATTCTGCCGCCAAACCGCCATCTGGCTGCCGCCTGCCGGGAGCAGGCTCTCGGCCAACCCGGCCGCCGGGCAGGAGTGGACACGCCATGCAGGAACTCGAACAGCGTCTGCAGCAACGCTATCCCGACTGGTTCCATGGCCGTCGCGGCCAACTGGCCCGGCCCCTGCTGCGCAGCGTGGGACGCTGGTCGCGGCTGGACCGGATCGAGGCGTTCCTGCGCCGCAACGCCAACGTGCGCGGTTTCGACTTCGTCGCCGCCGGGCTGGAGTTCATCGAGGGTCGCTACCACGTGGACCCCGCCGCGCTGGCGCGGATCCCGGCCACCGGCCGCCTGCTGATCGTGGCCAACCACCCTTCCGGCGCGCTGGATGCGCTGGCGCTGCTGGATGCGGTCGGCCGCATCCGCCGAGACGTGCGGATCGTGGCCAACGATCTGCTGGGCGCGATCGGGCCGCTGCAGGACCTGCTGCTGCCGGTACGCATCCTCGGCGGCAAGGTCCAGCGCAGCAGCCTGCAGGCGGTGGAGCAGGCGCTGGCGGCCGAGCAGTGCGTGATCGTGTTCCCGGCCGGCGAGGTCTCGCGGCTGTCGCTGCTCGGCATCCGCGATGGCCGCTGGCAGCGGGGGTTTGTCCGCTTTGCCCGCGCCGCCGCCGCACCGGTACTGCCGGTGCGGGTGGAAGCGCGCAATTCGGCGCTGTTCTACGGCGCTTCGACCCTGTTCAAGCCGGCCGGTACGGCACTGCTGGCACGGGAGATGTTCGCCCGCCGCGGCCGGCCGCTGCGGCTGCGCATCGGCGAACCGATGCAGCTGGGGCAGGGTGATCCCGGCGCGCAGCTGCTGGCGGTGCGCCGCGCGGTATATGCGCTGGGGCGCAGCACAGCCATTGCCGAAGGCTGCCCGGCAGGGCCCGAGCCGCTTGCCGCGCCGGTGCCGCCTGCACAGGTCGCCGCTGCGATTGCCGCCGCCACCGTGCTGGGGCAGACCGCCGATGGCAAACAGATCCTGCTGGCCAGCTGCACGGCCGATTCGCCGCTGCTGCACGAGCTGGGGCGGCTGCGCGAACTGACTTTCCGCCAGGTGGGCGAGGGCACTGGGCGCAGTCGCGACCTGGATGACTTCGACCTGCACTACCAGCACATCGTGATCTGGGACGGCACCGCCCAGCGCATCGCCGGTGCCTACCGGATCATGCGGGGCGCGCAGGCGCTGGCGCGCCGGGGCCTGGCCGGGCTCTACAGCGCTTCGCTGTTCCGCTATTCCGACGACGCCATTCCCCGCATTGCCGAAGGCCTGGAATTGGGCCGCAGCTTCGTGGTGCCCGATTACTGGGGCAGCCGCAGCCTGGATTACCTGTGGCAGGGCATCGGCGCTTACCTGCAATGCCAGCCCGGCATCCGCTACCTGTTCGGTGCGGTGTCCATCAGCGCCGCGCTGCCACGCGATGCGCGGGAGCAGCTGGTGGCCTATTACCAGCGTTACTACGGCGCAGCCGATGGCCGCGTGCAGTCGAACCGGCCGTTCCAGTACTTCGCCGCGCCACCTTGCTTTGGTGAGATGGATGCGGCGGCTGCCTTCGACGTGCTCAAAGCCAATCTCGCCGCGCTCGGTACCGGTGTGCCCACCTTGTACCGGCAGTACACAGACCTGTGCGAACCCGGCGGTGCAAGGTTCCTGGCGTTTGGCGTCGATCCGGATTTCAGCGACTCGATCGACGGCCTGATCGAAGTCGACCTGCACGCGATCCGGCCACACAAGCGCAAACGCTATCTGCGCGATGCGGGGATGCCGGCATGAGCACGCTGGCGAACCTGGCACCGCATCGTCGCGCCGTGTTCGTCTCCGATGTTCATCTCGGGTCGCGGCATTGCCACGCCACCGAGCTGGCGCGTTTCCTCGGCACCCTGCGCTGCGAGCGCCTGTATCTGGTCGGCGACATCATCGACCTGTGGTGGATGGCACACCGACGCGCCAACTGGCGGCAGTCGCACAGCGAGGTCATCCTGGCCCTGCACGCGCTGCGACGCGCCGGTACCGAGATCATCTACATCCCCGGCAACCACGACGCCTCGCTGCGCCAGGTGTGCGGCCTGATGCTGCCGGCGATGCAGGTGCGCCGCCGTGCGATCCACACCACCGCCGATGGCCGCCGGCTGCTGGTGGCGCATGGCGACGACTATGACGGTGTCACCCACTTCGGTGGCCTGCAGGAGCGGTTTGGTGACTGGCTGTACTACCGCATCCTCACCGGCAACCATCTGTTGAATGCGGTGCGGCGCCGACTCGGGATGCGCTACTGGTCACTGTCCGAATTCCTGAAACGGCAGAGTGGTGCCGCTGAACGCTACATCGAGCGCTTCGTGCAGGCCGGCCTGGACGATGTTCGCCGGCGAGGCCTCGACGGCATCATCTGTGGGCACATCCACCGCGCCGCACTGATCGAACGCGACGGTCTGGTCTACGCCAATGACGGCGACTGGGTGGAGAGCCTGACCGCGTTGGCCGAGGACCACGACGGCGCCATGCGGCTGCTGGACCACAACGGGCGGACGTTGGTGGAGCTGCCGGGAGCACGGTTGTCGCAGGCAGCGTGATTCACAGCTGCAGGGACAGGCCCACGCGCGGCTGCGGCCGCACTGGCAGCTGACTGACGCGCCGCCGGGCAGGAAACCGCCGCTGCACGGAGATCGCCAAGCCGCTAGCATCGGCCGATGGACTCATTGACCCAGATCGTTCTTGGCGGCGCCGTCGCTGCCGCCATCGCCCCGCCTGGACACCGCCGTGCCGCCCTGCTGGCCGGTGCCGCGCTCGGTACCCTGCCGGACCTGGATGCCCTCTGGCTGGGCTTTGCCGCCGCCGACCCGGTGGCGAACATGACCGACCATCGCAGCTTCAGCCATTCGCTGCTGGTGCTGCCGTGGGTGGCCGCGCTGATCTGGTGGCTGTTCAAGCGCTTCGGCAACGGCCGGGTGGCGCAATCACCGCTGCGCTGGTTCTGGGCGATCCAGCTGGCGCTGGTCACCCCTCCGGTGCTGGATGCGTTCACTGTCTACGGCACGCAGCTGTGGTGGCCGTTGCAGCCACATCCCGCGATGGGTTCGAGTGTCTTCATCATCGATCCCGGCTACACGGTGTGGCTGCTGCTGGGCTGCGTGCTGGCGTGGTTCGGCCGCGCGCGACCGTGGGTGGGCAAGGTGCTCTGCGTTTCGTTGCTGCTCAGCAGTGCGTACCTGGGCTGGGGGCTGATCGCCAAGGCACAGGTCGACCGCGCCGCGCAGCAGAGCCTGGCCGCGATGGGCCTGGGCGACGCGCCGCGGTTCTCGGTGCCGATGCCGTTCAATACCCTGTTGTGGCGGGTCGTGGCGATGACCCCGAATGGCTACGTGGTCGCTGACCGTTCGCTGGTGGCCGACCACGGGCCGATGCGTTTCGAGGGGCATCCGTCCAACGTGCAGGCCTTGCGCGAAGCGGCGGGAATTCCGGCAGTACGGCGCCTGCAGTGGTTCAACCGTGGCTTCATGCGCGCACAGGTGGTGCAGGGCAGGCTGGTGCTGAGCGACCTGCGCATGGGGCTGGAGCCGGACTACACCTTCAATTTCGCGGTGGCCCAGCAGGTTGATGGCCAGTGGCGCGCGATCGTGCCCGAGCAGTTGCGGGTGGACTACAGCAGCCCGGCCGCGCGTGCCGATGCCGGCCGCCGGTTGTCGGCGATGTGGCAGCGCATCTGGCACGAACCGGCGGTGGCGGACGGCGCCGCCGCGCACCCGTAGATCCACGCCACGGCCCATCAGCACAGTAGATCCACGCCATGCGTGGATGGCGTGTACCGCGGCCGCTCAATACACCGTTGCGCGGCCCTGCACGAACGAATAGAAGAACACCGCGTTCGGATCGTTCTGCACCAGCCGGAACTCGCGGCGCATGCCCTCCACCGTCTCTTCGTCCACCGTGCCGGCCTGCAGCAGCTGGTCGGCCGCCGACAGCAGCAGCTGTTCCCAGAAAGCGATCATCGTCTTGCGACGTGCCGGTTCGCGGTTGTCCAGATGGATGGTCTTGATCTCGGTGTGCACATCGCGGAAGCCACCGGCCAGCAGCAGGTTACCCAGCTTGGCGCCGACGAACGGATCRCCGCCGTKGTCGTACTGGWARTCGTTGAAGGCCATCCAGTAGCGCCAGATGTGCGGCGAATACGGATCAAGCAGGAACGAAGCATTCATCACCTCGGTGATGTAGACCGGCGAGCCCGGGGCCAGCACGCGGCGTACTTCACTCAGCACGCGCGCCGGCGACGGCACGTGTTCCAGCACCCAGCACAGGAACGCCGCATCGAAGCTGCGCGCCTCGAAAGGCAGTTCGCCGGCATCGGCCTGCTGCAGGGTGTAGCGGTCGTTGCACCACGGCGTGCGCGCCAGGTTTTCGCGCGCGGTTTCCAGCTGGGCCTCGCTCAGGTCCACGCCGGTCACGTGCAGCTCGGGGAAGCGGCGCAGCAGGATCTCGGTCTGCGCGCCCACGCCACTGCCGACTTCCAGCAGGCGCTTTGCGCCGCTGTAATCGATCTGGCCGAAGATGCTCGTTTCCAGCAGGCGCGCCTGGGTCATCAGCCGTTGCTGCTCCGTGCCGGAGAACCCATGCAGGTAGGTCGGGGAAGAAATCGGCGGGGTCATGGGGGCGGGCTCAGGCAGCGGAAGACATCGCCGGTTCCCCGGCAATCAGGCGGTCGAAATAGTCGGTGGTCAGCGCGATCTGGCTGGCCGGATCTTCGGCGCGGTTGACCACCGCGCGGAACGCGGCATTCTCCGGCCGATCCTTGGCGTACCAGCCCAGGTGCTTGCGCGCGATGCGCACGCCCTGCGGTTCGCCGTAGAAATCGTGCAGCGCGTGCAGATGGCCGAGCAGGATGTCGCGCACTTCGGCCAGCGACGGCGGCGGCAGCTTCTCGCCGGTGGCCAGGTAATGCGCCACTTCGCGGAAGATCCACGGCCGGCCCTGTGCGGAGCGGCCGATCATCACCGCATCCACGCCGGTCTGCTGCAGGACGAAGGCGGCCTTCTGCGGCGAATCGATATCGCCGTTGGCGATCACCGGGATGCGCAGCGCGGCCTTGATCTCGCCGATCGTGGCGTACTCGGCCTGGCCGGTGTAATGCTGGTCGCGGGTACGGCCGTGCACCGCCAGCGCAGCGATGCCACTGTCTTCGGCGATGCGCGCGATGAGCGGGCCGTTGCGATGGTCGCAGTCCCAGCCGGTGCGGATCTTCAGCGTCACCGGCACGTCCACCGCGTTCACCACTGCTTCCAGGATGCGCGCGACCAGCTGCTCGTCGCGCATCAGCGCTGACCCCGCCCAGGCGTTGCACACCTTCTTGGCCGGGCAGCCCATGTTGATGTCGATGATCTGCGCGCCATGGTCGACGTTGTAACGCGCGGCCTCGGCCAGCTGCTGCGGCTCGGTGCCGGCGATCTGCACGCTGATCGGCGCCGGTTCACCGGCATGGTCCATGCGGTGGATGGACTTGCGCGTGTTCCAGAATCGCGGGTCGCTGATGGTCATTTCCGTGGCGGCCAGGCCCGCGCCCAGCCGTTTGCACAGCAGGCGGAAGGGTTTGTCGGTAACGCCGRCCATGGGCGCAAGCACGACGTTGGGGGCAATGGAGTACGGGCCGATCTGCATGTGCCCATTGTAGGGCGCGGCAGGCGCCCCGGCTGGGTTTGCGGCTCGCCGGTTCAGGCCGATCCTGACCGACCTCATGCCGGACGGGCATCAGCAGATGCTTGATGGTCGCTTCCGTCGCCCCCACGGGCCGGTCATGGTGGGCGGCTGGGCGGGCCGGCAAGGCGCATCCACGCATGGCGTGGATCTACTGTGCCCCGGTAGATCCACGCCATGCGTGGATGGGGCCTTGCCCATGAACGTGAAAAGGCCCGGGCATCTGCATGCCCGGGCCCGATCATCATCCCCACGGGGATGTCGCGTTACTTCACTTCGGCATCGGCCGGGGTGAAGCGCGGCATCGCCGCCGCTGCGCCTTCCTTCTCGGTCGAGCGACCGGCGAACTGGTTGGCGAAGCGCACGTGGCGGGCGAACGGAGCGTCCGGCACCTGTGCCATCGAGGCCACCAGCGCACCGTTGAAGGCATCGCCGGCACCGGTGGTGTCGATCGCCTGCACCTGTTCGGCACCCACGCGGTAGTACGGCTGGGTGTCGCCACGCAGGTGCTCGTCGGCATGCGACACGAACACGCCCACCGAACCCAGGGTCACCACCACCGTGCCGTTGCCGACCAGCTTGCGGCACAGCGCGTGCAGGCTGGCACCGTCCAGCGCGGCGACGTCATTGGCATCCACGCGCTCGCCGACATGACGGCCGAGCAGGGCGGCGAACTCGGTTTCGTTCGGGGTGATCACATCGGCCAGCTTCAGCAGGCCGATGCTCGACGGGGCGTCGGCCGGGGCGGCGTTGAGAACGGTGGTGACACCGGCCTCACGGGCTACGGCCAGGGCCGCTTCGATGGTCTGCACCGGCGATTCCAGCTGCACCAGCACCACTTTGGCGCCGGTCAGCAGGGCCTGCTGTTGCTGTACGAAGTCGGTGCTCAGCGCCGCGTTGGCACCCGGACCGATGACGATGGTGTTGCGGCCACGGGCATCGACGTAGATGCCGGCGGTGCCGGTCGGCTCGCTGCTGGCTTCGGCGATCAGCGCGAAACCATCCTGCGCGGCCAGGTCACGGGCGGTGGCACCACCGGCGTCGTCGCCCAGTGCACACAGGAAGCTGGTGTCAGCGCCGGCACGGCAGGCGGCAACGGCCTGGTTGAAGCCCTTGCCACCGGGACCGGTGCTGTAGCGGCCGGCAATGGTCGCACCCGGTGCCGGCAGCGACTCGCACCGCCACACGTGATCGACATTGAAGGAACCGACGACAACGACACTGCTGCTCATAGGGAATCTGTTCTCGAAACTAGGGTTCAGCTGAAATGCGTCAGCACGCCGGCGATGGTAGCCGTCATGAAGGTGGCGATGGTACCGCCCAGCACCGCGCGCAGGCCGAACTTGGCCAGATCGTGGCGACGTTCCGGTGCCAACCCGCCGATGCCGCCAATCTGGATCGCGATCGAACTGAAATTGGCGAAGCCACACAGCGCGTAGGTGGCGATCAGGCGACCTTCGTCGGACAGGCTCATGCCCGGCACCTGGCCATTCACGATCTTCGACAGTTCGGTGTAGGCGACGAACTCGTTGATCACGACCTTCTGGCCGATCAGCGAACCGACGGTGGTGGCGTCGGCCCACGGGGTGCCGATCACCCAGGCGATCGGGGCCAGCACGTAGCCGAAGATGGTCGACAGGTCGGTCGGCTTGCCGATCGCAGCCGCCAGGCCGGTCACTTCACCGATCCAGGTCAGCGGCGCATTGAGCAGGGCGATCAGGGCGATGAAGGCCAGCAGCATCGCACCGATGTTCAGGGCCAGCTTCAGGCCGTCACCGGCGCCGGCGGCGGCGGCGTCGATRATGTTGCTGGAGGTCTTCTCCACTTCCATCTTGACCGTGCCGCGGGTCAGCGGGGTGCCGGTTTCCGGAATCAGCAGCTTGGCCACGACCAGGGTGGCCGGTGCCGCCATGATGCTGGCCGCCAGCAGGTGCTTGGCGTAGAACGCCTGCTGCACCGGATCGCCGCCGCCCAGCATGCCCACGTACGCGGCAAGCACGCCGCCGGCGATGTGGGCCATGCCGCCGATCATCATCGTCAGCAGTTCGGACTGGGTCATCCTGGCGATGTACGGACGCACCGTCAGCGGCGCCTCGGTCTGGCCGATGAASACGCTGGCGCAGACGCTGGTGGTTTCSGCACCGGACACGCGCATSACCTTGGTGATCGMCCAGGCCATSMCSCGCACGATCGCCTGCATSACGTTGAGGTGGTACATGACCCCCATCAGCGCCGAGAAGAAGATGATCGTCGGCAGCACCTGGAAGGCGAAGATGAAACCGTAGTTCTTGACGTCCATCAACGAGCCGAAGATGAACTTCGAACCTTCGTTGACGAAGCTCAGCACCTTCACGAAGCCCTGGCCCAGCGCATCGAACACGTCGCGCCCGCCCGGTACCAGGATCACCAGTGCCGCAAAGGCGATCTGCAGGGTGATGCCGGTGGCGACCAGCTTCCAGTCCACCGCGCGCTTGTTGTTGGAAAACAGCCAGGTGATGCCGATCAGCACCGCCAAACCGAACAGGCCGAAGCCGATCCTGCCCAAACCTTCGACCATCTGAGTGACTCCCCTGGGGCGTCGCGAAAAACGGGAAGCCTAGTGCAGGGCAGGGGCCGGAGCAAGGAAAAGCCGTCTGCGCGCGGCCATCGGCTCCGATCAGGCCAGCAACAGCAAGGGGTTGCGCCTGCCGGGACAGGTAGAATGGTGGCTTGATCCCGGCCCGTATGCGGGCCCGCAGCAGGAGAATCGCATGCTCTACCGTCGCCTTGGCTCCACCGGCCTGCCGATGTCCGCCCTGTCCTTCGGCGCCTGGGTGACCTTCGGCGACCAGGTGCCGCGCGACGAGGCGCGCAACCTGGTGGCGGCGGCCTGGGACCATGGCATCAACTTCTTCGACAACGCCGAGGGCTATGCCAACGGCCGCGCCGAGCAGGTGATGGGTGATGTGATGGCCGACCTGCGCCTGCCGCGCGATGGCTTCTGTGTGTCCAGCAAGGTGTTCTTCGGCAGTGCCAAGGATCCCCGGCCCACCCAGCGCGGCCTGTCGCGCAAGCATGTGACCGACGCCTGCCACGCCGCGCTCAAGCGCCTGCGGGTGGACTACCTGGACCTTTATTACTGTCATCGTCCGGATCCGGACGCGCCGATCGCTGAGACGGTGCATGCCATGGACACCCTGGTCCGGCAGGGCAAGGTGCTGTACTGGGGCACGTCGGAATGGTCGGCCAACCAGATCCAGGAGGCGGTGGACATCGCCGCGCGCCACAACCTGCAGGCGCCGTCGATGGAGCAGCCGCAGTACAACCTTCTGCACCGTCAGCGCGTGGAAGTGGAGTACGCGCCGCTGTATGCCACCGCCGGACTGGGCACCACGATCTTCTCGCCGCTGGCCTCGGGCCTGCTGAGCGGCAAGTACGACGACGGCGTGCCGGCCGATGCGCGCCTGGGGCGCGAAGGCATGGGCTGGCTGCAGGACCTGGTGCTGGGCGACAACGCCGATGAGCGTTTGGCCCGGGTGCGCCGCTTCAGTGCGGTGGCCCGCGAGCTGGGTCACGCCCCGGCCAGCCTGGCCATCGCCTGGTGCCTGCGCAATCCCAACGTCTCCAGCGTGATCCTCGGCGCCAGCCGGGTCAGCCAGCTGCTGCAGAACCTGCAGGCGCTGGACGTGCTGGCGCAGGTGGACGACGCCGGCTGGGCGCAGGTGGAAGCCGTATTCGCCTGAGGAACGGGGACAGGTGGCAGGGCCGAACCCACGCTCGGTCGGCCCTCCCGCGCGCAGTCGGGCCCATTTCAATAGATGGCAGCTATCGAATTTTAGATTTCGATCATTAATTCCATCAATGAAGTTGAGAATGGTTGTTGATTGTCAACTGAGAATCATTATCATTTAACTCGTCCCTCGCACGAGTCCAGATGCTCATGAATGCTCAACCTGTACTGCTGCGCCCCGAAACGCTGACCCTCCGCGACCGCCCGGTGCGTGTCGTGCCGCCGGAAGAGGTCATCGACAGCGAAGCCCTGCTCAAGGGCCGTCGTGAAATCCTGATCCAGCACGGTGACCGTTTCTACCGTCTGCGTCATACCAGCAACGACAAGCTGATCCTGACCAAGTAACGCGGTCTGGTCGCCCGCCTCCCTCCCTCCTGTCGGCAGCGCCGGCAGGGTGGGCGACCCGTCCGCTCCTGCTCTCTCCCCCTCGGTCTACCGTTCATGCCTGTCTGGCGTGGCGGTGGCCGGGGGTTCCCCTGCCTGACCGAACGATGCCGATGACCCGCCCGACTGCCCTTTCCATTGCCCTGTGGATGGCTCTGCCGCTGTCCGCCCACGCTGCTGCCGATGCCGCGCCCGACGCGCGCGAATTCGATCGCGTGCAGGTCACCGCCACCCGTACCGAACGTGCGGTCAGCGATGTCGCCGCCACCGTCGATGTGATCGACCGCGAGCAGATGGACCGGCAGCTGGTGCAGGACATCAAGGATCTGGTCCGCTACGAGCCGGGCCTGTCGGTCAGCCGCAGTGCCACCCGTTTCGGCCTTGGCAGCATCCGCATCCGCGGCCTGGATGGCAATCGCGTACGCATCCAGACCGATGGCATCGCCATGCCGACCAGCTTCAACATCGGTTCGTTCTCCAACGCCAACCGCAACTTCACCGACCTGGACACGCTCAAGCGCGTGGAGATCGTGCGCGGGCCGGCGAGTTCGCTGTACGGCTCGGACGCACTTGGCGGCGTGGTTGCCTTCGTCACCAAGGATCCGGCTGATTACCTCAAGGATGGCAAGGACAGCTACGTCGGCCTGAAATTCGGCTACGACGGCGAGTGGAAGGGCCTGCTCGGCGGCGTCACCAGCGCTTTCGGTGGCGAGCACTGGAGCGGCATGGTCAACATCAACCACCGCCAGGGCCAGGAAACCGACAACAAGGGCGATGTGCGCAGCAATGACAACACGCGCACCGCGGCCAACCCGCAGGACCGCGATGGTCGCAGCGGCCTGGCCAAGCTGGTCTATGCGCCCAGCGAAGACCAGCGTTTCCGCCTGACCGTGGAAGGCAACGAAGACAACACCGATACCGACGTGCTGTCCTCGATCGACCGCACCACCACCACCGGCATGAAGGCGCGCGACAAGCAGAACCGCACCCGCGTGTCCTTCGCCCACGAGATGGATGCGCTGGACAAGGGCTTCGCCGACAGCCTGCACTGGCAGGTCTACACGCAGGACAGCGAAACCACGCAGCGCACCGATGAGGCGCGCGCCAACGGCAGCCGCCGCCATCGCGAGTTCAGTTTCGACCAGCGCGTCTATGGCCTGCAGGCGGTGTTCAACAAGGCCTTCAGCACCGGCAGCGTCGAACACGCGCTGACCTATGGCTTCGATGGCGCCCGCACCGAGATCCGCCAGAAGCGCGATGGCTACCAGGTCAGCAATCGTGGCGTGGTCAGCACGACGATCCTGCCCGACGCGTTCCCCGTGCGCGATTTCCCGATCAGCAAGACCACCGAGCTGGGCCTGTACGCGCAGGATGAAATGCGCCTGGCCGATGGCAGGCTGTCGTTGGTGCCGGGYGTGCGCGTGGACCGCTACGAACTGAAGCCGGACGTGGACAGCATCTTCGCCGAGGACAACCCCGGCGTGGCCGTGTCGGAGCTGAAGAAGACCAGCGTGTCGCCGAAGTTCGGCCTGGTCTATCGCTTCACCGACGAGTGGTCGCTGTTTGCCGGTTACTCGCGTGGTTTCCGCTCGCCGCCGTACAACGACGTCAACCTCGGCTTCACCAATTTCGCTTTCGGCTACACCGCCATTCCCAATCCGGACCTGAAGCCGGAAACCAGCGATGGCGTTGAGCTGGGCCTGCGCTTCCTGTCGCCGGCGGCGTACGTGAGCGTGAGCGGCTACTACAACGACTACAAGGACTTCATCGAGTCGCAGACGCTGGTGGGTACCAACCCGCAGGGCCTGATGGTGTTCCAGTCGCGCAACATCGCCGACGCACGTATCTATGGCGCCGAACTGAAGGCCGGCGTCGACTTCGGCCAGATCCGTCCCGCACTGCAGGGCTGGGCGCTGCGCAGTGCGGTGGCGTGGTCGCGCGGCGACAACAAGACCGAAGACACGCCACTGGATTCGGTCGATCCGCTGCGCGGCACCGTCGGCCTGATGTACGACACCGATACCTGGGGAGTTGAACTGGCAGGCACCTTCGTCAAGCGCAAGGACCGGCTGGCCAGCACCACCACCTATCGCCCGGCGGGCTATGGCGTGGCCGACCTGATGGCGCATTGGAACTTCGCCCCGGGCGCCACCTTCAACGTCGGTGTCTTCAACCTGGGTGACAAGCGTTACATCGACTGGTCCAACGTCGGCTCGACCCTGTCGGCCACCAGTACCGTTCTGGACCGCTATACCAGCCCCGGCCGCACCCTGTCGGCCAGCCTTGCCGTGTCCTGGTGATCCCATGAGCCGAGCCCTGTCCGCGCGTCGCCTGCCGTCCTCCCTGTCGCGTTCGTCGCCGCGGGCCTGGCCTGCGCCGGCACAGCTGGCAGCGCTCGGTACTGTGTTGTGCCTGTATCACGCCGATGGCAACGAACTGGGCGGTTGGCGCCAGGCGGTATCGGTGCATGCCTGCCAGGGCGTGGACAGCGAGGGCCTGCGCGAAAGCCTGTGCTTCCTCGATGCACGTGGCAGTTGCGTGTGGCGCCTGTACCTGTTGCCGGACAGCGATTTCCTGGCCTGGGACCGGCTGGTGGCGACGCTGCCGCCGGGTCCTTCGCACGATAGTGATGGCAGCGTCGGTGAACGCCTGTGGCGGCGCCTCGCCGGGCATCTGGGCGGACAGCGCTGGCGTCTGTGCACACTGCGCCTGCACGCCGCCGACGAGGGCCGGACCCTGGCCGCCAGCCTGTCCACGCTGTCGTCGCTCGGTGCCGCCACCGCGCGCCGCATCGCACGCATGGAAGGCGCCGAAGGCGAACTGGCGATCGACGACTGCTGCTGCGCCGACGCCGCACGCCGCCCTGCCGCGCGCGCTCCCGGCGACCTGCCGCTGGTACGGCTGTGACCTGATTGCGATGGATTGCCTGCCGGCCAGGATGGCCTTTCCACGAAACCTGCAACCCCGAAGGAAGACCCGATGAAGTTCCAGACAGCCAGCGTGATGGTGCTGCTCGCCGCCAGTGGCGCCGCCAGCGCGCAGCCCTCCGACATCGCCCGCGACCATGACAGCATCCTCGCCATGCAGGGTGAGTACACGGTGGATTTCGCCTTCGATGAGACCGTGCTGCTGAAGCCGGGCTACGAGCGCGCGCCGGCCATGCGCAGCGGTGGCAACGAAGTGGTGATCGTGGTCGAGGACACGCCGAAGCGCATCGTGCTGCAGCACCTGCTGCTGGACGAGAAGAGCGGCCACGTGACCAAGCACTGGCGGCAGGACTGGGTGTATGAAGCGCCGAACCGCTTCGAGTTCAGCGCCGACCAGACCTGGCAGGTGCGCACGATCGCAGCTGCGACCAACCAGGGCGCCTGGACCCAGTGCGTGTACGAAGTCAGCGATGCACCGCGCTACTGCGGCACCGGCACGTGGACCTACCTCAACAACGTGCCGACCTGGACCAGCGACATCAGCTGGCGGCCGCTGCCACGCCGCGAGTACACCAAGCGCAGCGATTACAACGCGCTGGCGGTGGTCAACCGCCACACCCTGACCCCGAACGGCTGGACCCACGAGCAGTTCAACACCAAGGTGCAGCGCAACGCGGATGGCAGCCAGGTGGAAATCGCCCGCGAATTCGGCTTCAACGACTACACCAGGACCACCGAGGTCGACTTCACCCCGGCGCGCGATTACTGGAAGGCCACCGCCGGTTACTGGAGCAAGGTGCGCCAGCGCTGGGACGGTTTCCTGACCCAGGCCCCGGGCGTGCACCTGAAGACCAAGCTCGACGGCATGGCGATGATCATCCCGTTGTTCACCCAGGCCGAGGACGTGCAGTCCGGCAAGAAGGTGAAGGACGCGCAGATCGACGAAGTCTTCGCCAAGTACGTGGAAAAGGCGCCAAAGGAAGGTTGATCGGCGCGCTGCGGTGCCGGATGCGCACTGCACTGGTGGGTGCCGAGCTTGCTCGGCACGCTCTCCGGCGGTGATTGCACCCGGCATCCACGCATGGCGTGGATCTACTGGGACCATCGGCACTGCATCCACGCATGGCGTGGATCTGCCGGGATCAYCGGTAATTCATCCACGCTTGGCGTGGATCTACTGGGCTCGCTGGTAGATCCACGCCATGCGTGGATGCCTTTGCCACAGAACAGCGTCAGGCCTCGCGCAGCGCCAATGCCGGTGGCGTGTGCAGGATCCGCCGGGTCCCCAGCCAGCCGGCCAGCAGGCTCAGCGCGATGCCGAGCAGGCCACCCAGCAGCAGGCCAGGCCACGGCGGCAGCAGCGGCAGTTCGAACACCTTCTGCGACACCGCAACGCCGATCACCGCTGCCGCGCCCACCGCCAGCAGCGCCGCCAGCGCGCCCAGCGCACCGAATTCCACCAGCACCGCGCCACGCAGCTGGCGCCGCGTCGCACCCAGCGTGCGCAGCACCGCGCTGTCATAGCGTCGCTCGCCCGCCGTTGCCTGCAGCGCCGCCAGCAGCACCAGCACGCCGGCCAGCAGGCTGAACACCATCACCAGCTGCACCGCCTGCGCCACCCGTTCCATCACATCGCGTACCTGCGAGATCACCGCATCCACGTCCAGCAGCGAGAGGTTGGGCTGCGCGCGCACCAGGGCCCCGAGACCCGCTGCCTGTCCCGCCGGCAGGTGGAACGCCGACAGCAGGTTGTGCGGTGTATCGCCCACCGCATTCGGATTCAACAACACGAAGAAGTTCGGCCGGAAGGTGTTCCAGTCGGCCTTGCGCACGCTGGTAACGCTGAACTCGCGCTGCTGCTCGCCCACCGCAATGGTGATGCGGTCACCGGGGTACACGCCGTAGCGCTTGGCCCAGCCGATCTCCACGGATGCCTCCGCGGCGGTGCTGTCCGGCTTCCAGAACGTGCCGTTGACCAGCGTATTGGCCGGCGGGAACGTGCTGCGCCAACTGAAGTTCAGCGGCCGGTTCTCGTCATCGTCGTCGCGCTGTCCTTCACCCTGCGGCTGATTGTCGTCGGCCGGCGTGCGATCCACTCGCAGCGGCGGCTTGCCGTTGATCGCGATCAGGCGGCCGGTGGCCATCGGTTCGATGCTGGCATCATCCGCACCCAGGCCCTGCAGTGCAGCCAGCACGCTGTCGCGCTGCTCGGGCTGGATGTTGATCAGGAAATAATTGGGCGTGTCCGCAGGCAGGCGCTCGCGCCACTGCTGCAGCAGGCCGGGGCCGATCACCGCCAGCAACAGCAGGGCGCACAGCGACAGTGACAGCCCCACCAGCTGCATCACCGCCAGCATCCGCCGCCGCGTCAGCGCCGCCAGGCCCAGCCGCCAGTTGCCGTGCAGGCGGTGCTGCAGCCCACGCAGCAGCTGCAGCAGCAGGAACCCGACCACGCCCGCGGCCACCGCCAGCCCGGCCAGGCCACCCAGCACCCACAGCGCCAGTTTCAGATCGCCGGTGACCTGCACCGCCAGTACCAGGCTGGCCGCCAGCGCTGCCACATAGGCCAGCAGCGAGGCCGGCGGCAAGGCAGCGAACGAGCGGTTGAGCACGCGCATCGGCGGCACGCCACGCAGGCGCAGCAGCGGCGGCAGTCCGAAGCCGAACAACAGCAACAGGCCGATTCCCGCGCCGGTCAGCGCAGGCATGGCTTCGGGCAGCGGCAGGCGTTGCGGCACCAGGCTGCCCAGTACCTGCACCAGTCCTTCCTGTGCCGCCATGCCCAGGCCGATGCCGATCGCACACGCCGGCACCGCCAGCATCAGCAGCTGCAGGGCCAGGCCGGCCAGGATGTCGCGCTGGCGTGCACCCAGGCAGCGCAGGATCGCCACCTGGTCGATGCGACGCAGCGCGAACCGGTTGGCCGCCAGTGCGGTGGCAACGCCGGCCAGCAGCACCGCCAGCAGCGCGCTCAGGCCGAGGAAACGACCGGCCAGGTCGAAGGCCTGGCGCACACCGCGCTGGGTATCGTTCACGCTGAGCAGGCGCATGCCTTTTACCTGCGGCAGCAGCCATTGCCGGAATGACGCGATGTCGGCGGCAGGGCCGGCGAACATCACCCGGTAATTGATGCGGCTGCCGGGGCCGAGCAGGCCGGTGCCTTCCACATCGGCGCGGTTGACCAGCAGGGTCGGCGACAGCGTCAGCAGGTCGCCACCGGCATCCGGTTCCGATTCGATGATGCCGGCGATGCGCAGCGTGCCCGCACCGAATTCCAGATCGTCGCCAGCCTTCAGGCCCAGTGCCTGCAGCAGGCGTGGGTCGGCATAGGCCTGGCCCTTGGCCGGCATTCCGGCATCGGCGATCAGCGCGCCGCCGGGCGTGGCACGCACGCGCAGCGCGCCGCGCAGGGGGTAGCCCGCTTCCACGGCCTTGATGCTGGCCATCTGGCTGGCATCGCCCTGGAACAGCACGCTGCCGAAGCTGGCCAGCCGCGTATGCGCCAGGCCGCGTCGCTGCGCCTCCTCAGCGAACGCGGCGGGCGGGTCATCGCGGCCGGCAACACCGAGGTCGCCGCCGAGCATTTCCGCCGCGCTGCCGGTCAATGCCAGGTTGACCCGGTTCACCAGCGTGCCCACCGCCGTCATCACCGCCACGCCCAGTACCAGGGCGGCGAACACGGTCAGCAGGTCACCTGCCAGGGCCTCGCGGCGCAGCGCGCGCCACGCATGCCGCAGCAGGTTCATGCGTCCACTCCATGTTCCACCGGCTGCAGGCGGCCGTTGTCGATGCGATGGATGTACTGGCAGCGCTGCGCCAGGCGCAGGTCGTGGGTGACCAGCACCAGCGTGGTACCGCTGCCGGCGTTGAGTTCGAACAGCAGATCGCTGATGTGCTGGCCGGTGGCCTGGTCCAGTGAACCGGTGGGTTCGTCGGCGAACAGGATGCGCGGGCGGCTGACGAACGCCCGGGCAAGGGCGACACGCTGCTGCTCACCGCCGGACAACTGCCGCGGATAGTGGCGGGCGCGATGCGAGAGCCCGACCGCAGCCAGCACCTCGTCCACCCGCGTGCGGTCCTCGCGCCCGGCCAGTTCCAGCGGCAGCGCGATGTTCTCGGCCGCCGTCAGCGCCGGCAGCAGATGGAAGCTCTGGAAGACGAAGCCGACGTCGCGCGCGCGCAGCTGTGCACGCGCTTCTTCGTCCAGTGCCGTCAGATCCTGGCCCGCCAGCGCGATGCGGCCACGGCTGGGCAGGTCCAGCCCGGCCAGCAGGCCGAGCAGGGTGGTCTTGCCGGAACCAGAGGCGCCGACGATGGCTACGCTGGTGCCTTCATGGACGGTCAGGGTGATGTTGTCCAGTATGTGGACTTCACCCTCCGGGCCATGCACGGATTTGCCGACCTGGTCGACGGCGATGGCGACGGGCGCGCTGCGGGGGGACAGGCTGTCGATGAGGAGACTCCAATGCACAAGACGGAATGGAGCCGGCAAGCCGGCGCAATGATGATGGTGCTGCTAGGGTTGCTGCTGTTGCCGGCACTGGCGTGTGCCAAAGGTCCGGGCGGCGGTACCGTGCTGGTGCTCGGTGACAGCCTCAGTGCCGCCCACAATATCCCGGCCGATGCCGGCTGGGTCAGCCTGCTGCAGCAGCGGGTCAGGCAGCAGTCGAAAACCCCGCCGCGCATCGTCAACGCCAGCATGAGCGGGGAAACCACTGCTGGCGCGCTGACCCGCCTGCCGGGCCTGCTTGGCCGGGAGAAGCCCACGGTGGTGGTGATCGCCCTCGGTGGCAACGATGCGCTGCGCGGGCTGACCCCGGCGCAGGTGCAGGGCAACCTGGAAAAGATGGTGCAGGCCAGCCAGAAGGCCGGTGCCAAGGTCCTGCTGCTGGGCATCGACGTGCCGCCCAACTATGGGCCGGGCTACCGCCAGCGCCTGGCTGCGGCGTACCGGGCACTGGCCACGCAGTACAAGGTGCCGTTGCTCCCGTTCCTGCTGGAAGGCGTGGCCCTGCAGCCCGGCTTGATGCAGGCCGACGGCCTGCATCCCACCGCCCAAGCGCAGCCGAAGGTGCTGGACAACGTCTGGCCGCTGCTGAAACCGCTGCTGTGAGCACGCCATCTTCTTTTCATTGACGCAACTTCACATCGCGTGCACCGTCGATCGGGCATGTTTCACAAAGCTGAAGAAAGAGGGATTCTCATGCGTCAGACGAAGGAGACTTCCGGCTTGGTGCTGGTGGTCGAAGACAACCGCAATATCTCCGAGATGATCGGTGAATACCTGGAAGGCCGTGGCTTCGAGGTCGACTATGCGCAGGATGGCCTGGACGGCTACCGTCTGGCTGCCGAGAACAGCTACGACGTCGTCGTGCTGGACCTCATGCTGCCGCGGCTGGATGGCATCGAAGTGTGCCGCCGGCTGCGCAACGATGCGCGCAAGTCGACCCCGGTGCTGATGCTGACCGCGCGCGACACGCTGGATGACAAGCTCACCGGGCTTGGCTTTGGTGCCGACGATTACCTGACCAAGCCGTTCGCGATCCAGGAACTGGAAGCCCGCCTGCGCGCGCTGATCCGCCGCGAACGTCGCCAGGTGGGTTCGGAAGTGCTCAAGGTCGCCGACCTGGTGCTCGATCCGGTCAGCATGCGTGCCACCCGTGCCGGCACCGAGCTGCAGCTGTCGCCGATCGGCCTGCGCCTGCTGACCATCCTGATGCGTGAATCGCCGCGTGTGGTCACCCGCCAGGAAATCGAGCGCGAGATCTGGGGCAACGGCCTGCCTGATTCGGACACGTTGCGCAGCCATCTGTACAACCTGCGCAAGATCATCGACAAGCCGTTCGATCGGCCGCTGCTGCACACCGTGCAGAGCGCGGGCTATCGCATCGCCGATATCGCCCAGCCGATGGCCTGATCGACGTCGTGCCGGTGTTGCAGCAGAACCGGCACGGCCGTGGTCGGCAGGGAAGGGGTGAACGTTCCGGATACCGGGTCGTCATCGTCCATGCACGATCACGGCACAGCGCGCTGCCTATAATCGCAGCGCTCTGACCGGGACATCGCAATGCCGCACGGCCTGCCGCGCAAGATCCGTATCGCTTTCATCCTGCAAGCCGTGCTGGCCAGCCTGGGTATCCTGCTGGGTGCCTGGCTGGTTTCGCTGGTGATCAAGCACAGCCTGGTGGGCGCTGCCCTGCGCGAAGAAGCGGCGTACTACTGGACACTGCACGAGGCCTCGCCCGTGCAGCCGCCGCCCAATACCCAGAACATCCGTGGCTACCTGCTGGAACGCGGGCAGTCCAGCCTGTCACTGCCGGCCAACCTGCGCACGTTGGAACCGGGTTTCCACGAACTGCCCGACGACGATCAGCTGGTGCTGGTCGACGCCCGCGAAGAGGGGCGCCTGTACCTGGTGTTCCTGCGCTCGCGCGCGGAGATGCTGGCGTTCTGGTTCGGCATCGTGCCGGTGCTGCTGACCCTGCTGGCGGTATATGGCGCCTCCTGGATCACCTACCGTGCCTCCAAACGCCTGGTATCGCCGGTGAACTGGCTGGCGCGCCGTGTCTCGCGCTGGGATCCGGGCCATCCGGAAGCGGCCGACCTGGAGCCGAACAAGCTGCCGGCGGACATGCAGGGCGAGACCCGGCAACTTGCGGCGGCGCTGCATTCGCTGGCCAACCGGGTCACCGCGCACGTGGCGCGCGAGCGCAACTTCACCCGTGATGCCAGCCATGAACTGCGCACGCCGCTGACCGTCATCCGCGTGGCCAGCGACATGGCGCTGGGCGATGAAAGCCTGGAGCCGCGCCTGCGTCGGAGCCTGCAGCGCATCCAGCGTGCCGGGCGGGACATGGAAGCGGTGATCGATGCCTTCCTGATCCTGGCCCGTGAGGCCGACGTCGAGCCGCAGGTGGAGCTGTTCGACGTCAACGACGTCGTCCGTTACGAAGTGGACAACGCCAACGAGCTGCTGGTGGGACGGCCGCTGGCGGTGCACCTGCACAGCGACGCGGCCGTGCAGCTGCACGCACCGCCGCGGGTGCTGCAGGTGGTGGTCAGCAACCTGGTGCGCAACGCCTGCAGCTATACCGATGAAGGCCGCATCGACGTGCACGTGCACAACGACCGGGTGGTGGTGAGCGATACCGGCATCGGCATGTCCGCCGACGCGCTGTCGCGTGCGTTCGAGCCGTTCTATCGTGCCGATCCCAGCCGACCGCAGGGCACTGGCCTGGGGCTGTCGATCGTGCGCCGCCTGTGTGACCGCTTCGGCTGGAAGGTCAGCCTGGCCAGCGAGCTGGGCAAGGGCACCGAGGCGACGGTGATTTTCCGCTGAGGGCCGCTTGCCACCTCGGTAGTTGCCGACCTTGGTCGGCGCTTTCACTGGGATGCAGGTGGACGCATTCATGCCAACCAAGGTTGGCAACTACCGGAGCACGCGCGTTGTCGCGGTGGTGCCGGCCGCTGGCCGGCAACCTCGGGATCAATCAGTTGCAGTTGACCTTCGGCGCCAGCGCCTTGGTCCAGATCGCATAGCCGGCCGGGGTCATGTGCAGCATGTCCTCGCGGAACAACGACGCATCGGGTTGGCCGTCGGCCCCGAGCATCGGTGTGTAGATGTCGGTGTAGCCGGTGTTGGGCAGCTTCGCCAACGCAGCCTTGATCTTCGCGTTGGCGTCGTTGATCGCCGGCAGCAGGTGCGCCCGCGAGGGGCTGGGCTTGATGGAGACGTATTCCACCTTCGTCTGCGGCAGGTCGCGATGCACGCGCTGCACGAAGGCCACCACGTCATCGCGTACCTGGGTCGCGCTGCGGCCGCTGTTGAGGTCGTTGTCGCCGGCGTAGAAGAACACCTTGCACGGCGCGTACGGCACGATGGCCTGGCCGGCGTACCAGGTGCTGTCGCGTACTTCCGAACCCCCGAAGCCGCGGTTGAACACCGGTTGCCCCGGGAAATCCCGGGCCAGGCTGTCCCACATGCGGAAGGACGAGCTGCCGATGAACTCGATGCCGCCGCGCGGCGGCGGATTGGTCCGGTCGGCGCTGGCGAAGGCGGCGATGTCGGCCTCCCAGGCCACGTTGGAGACCTGCGCAGGGACCTGCGGCGACGCCGGCGGGCTCAGGGCCTGGGCCAGCGGCGCGGCCAGCAGGCCGAGCAGGATCAGGCAGGTGCGGGGACGGGTCATCAGGCACTCCGGCAGGGCAGGGGTATCCATCATAGAAGCTGGGCTGGCCCCGCGCTTGGCCGCGCTGGGCCGTTTGCGGGGTCGTTCGCAGGGCCTCGCGGCGGGGCGTGCGGGGTGCCATTGCCGCCCTTGTGGCAAAATGGGGGCTGTCTGCCTATCCCTGTGCACCCATGATTTCCTGCCGTGCGTCTGAGCGGTCGCTGCGCCGCGCCCCTGTTGCTGGATCCATCACCCGTGGCTGATCAGTTCGGCCACATGCCCCGCGGCCCGCGCCGCATCTTCCAGGCCGCCCGCTGGTCCTGGCAGGGCCTGCGTGCTGCCTGGCTGCACGAGTCCTCGTTCCGGCTGGAGGTCTACCTGCTGGTGCTGCTGACCCCGCTGGCGATCTGGCTGGGCCAGACCCCGGTGGAGCGTGCGCTGATGATCGGCTCGATGCTGCTGGTGCTGGCGATGGAGCTGGCCAATTCGGCCATCGAGGCGGTGATCGAGCGCTATGGCGCGGAAATCCACGAACTGGCCGGCCGCGCCAAGGACATGGGCTCGGCGGCGGTGTTCGTGCTGATGATGAACGTGCTGCTGTGCTGGGCCCTGGTGCTGGTGCCGCGGTTGTTCCCGGCCAGCGTCGGCTGATCCTTCTTCCTCCCCCTTGTTGAAGACTTCCCATGTCCCTTGAGCTTCTCGCCGATCCGAACGTCTGGTTGACCCTGTTCACCTTGAGCGCGCTGGAAATCGTGCTCGGCATCGACAATCTGGTGTTCATCTCCATCGCCGTCAGCAAGCTGCCCGAAGAGCGCCGCCCGTTCGCGCGCCGCCTCGGCATCGCTGTGGCCTGCATCACCCGTATCGGCCTGCTGGTCTCGCTGGCGTACCTGGCGCACATGCAGGCAAACCTGTTCACCGTGGCCGGCATGGGCAYCTCCATCCGCGACCTGGTGCTGATCGTCGGTGGCCTGTTCCTGATCATCAAGGGCTGGATGGAGATCAAGGAGATGATCACCGGTGGCGAGGACGAGGACCCGACCACCACCAAGACCTCGGCCGTGTTCGGCTACGTGATCGCGCAGATCGCGGTCATCGACATCGTGTTCTCGCTGGACTCGGTGATCACCGCTGTCGGCATCGCCGACCACGTGCCGGTGATGGTGGCGGCGATCCTGTTGTCGGTGGCGGTGATGCTGCTGGCGGCCAATCCGCTGGGCCGCTTCATCGATGCCAACCCGACCGTGAAGATGCTGGCCCTGGCCTTCATCCTGCTGATCGGCGCGGTGCTGATCCTGGACGGCCTGGACGTGCACGTGCCCAAGCCCTACATCTACGCCGCGATGGGCTTCTCGGTGCTGGTGGAGTGGCTGAACCTGCTGATGCGCCGCCGCGCACGCGAACACCACGTGCCGGGCGCCGGCGACTGGTAAGCAAGCGAGACAGAACCCCCGGCCCGGCCGGGGGTTCTGCGTTTCAGTCGCCGCTGCGCTCGCCGGGCATGGCCCGGCGCTACCCAAGCGTGGGCCCGTTCCGGTAGCGCCGGGCGATGCGCGGCGGGGCTTCTTCCCGCAATGCCGGCTTGCACCTTCCACTTGTGAATCGGGATCAACACTGTTTTCCCGCGTAGTGGCTTACTCCCGGCCGGCAAAGCGCGCAGGCTACGCGCTCATTTTCCACAGGGCCTGCCCCCACGCAGGCAATCCCCATGAATTCCAGAGCCGCATTGCTGGCCCTCGCCGTCGGCGCCTTCGCCATTGGCACCACCGAGTTCACGCCGATGGGCCTGCTGCCGGTCATCGCCAACGGCGTGGGGGTCAGCATCCCCACCGCCGGCATGCTGATCACCGCCTATGCGGTGGGCGTGATGCTGGGCGCACCGGTGATGACCCTGCTGATGGGACGCTTCGGCAAGCGCACCGCGCTGATGCTGCTGATGTCGATCTTCGTCATCGGCAACCTGCTGTCGGCGCTGGCCCCGAACTACGGCCTGCTGCTGCTGTCACGGCTGGTGACCAGCCTCAATCACGGTGCGTTCTTCGGCATCGGCGCGGTGGTCGCCGCCAGCCTGGTGCCGAAGGAGAAGCAGGCCGCGGCGGTGGCGACGATGTTCATGGGCCTGACCATCGCCAACATCGGTGGCGTGCCGCTGGCGACCTGGGTCGGCCAGCAGCTGGGCTGGCGCCTGGCCTTTGCCGGCACCGCCGTACTCGGTGTGGTTGCGATCAGCGCGTTGGCCATGGCACTGCCGCCGTCGGCCGCGGGCGCGCGCCCGGATGTCCGGCGTGAACTGAAATCGATCATGCAGCCGCAGGTGCTGCTGGCGATGGCCACTACGGTGCTGGGTGCAGGTGCGATGTTCACCCTCTACACCTACGTGGCGCCGGTGCTGACTGAACTGACCGGTGCGTCGAATGCCTTCATCGCGCTGTCGCTGGCATTGATCGGCATCGGCTTTACCTTCGGCAACGGTATTGGCGGCCGCATGGCCGACTGGTCGCTGGACGGCGCCACCCGGATCCTGCTGGCGGTACTTGCGGTGCTGATGTTCGTGCTGCCGCTGGCTTTCATGAGCCACGCGACTGCAGCGCTGGGTGTACTGCTGTTCGGTGCGGCGACCTTCGCGATCGTGCCGCCGTTGCAGATCCGGGTGATGCAGGCGGCCAGCGAGGCGCCGGGTCTGGCGTCGTCGATCAACGTCGGTGCTTTCAACCTCGGCAATGCACTGGGCGCGGCGCTGGGTGGTGCGGTGATCAGCCTGGGGCTGGGGTACGCGGCGATTCCGGTGGCCGGTGGCCTGCTGGCAGCGTCGGCGCTGCTGCTGGCATGGCTGGGGCGGGCACGCGCGCCGGTGGCTGAGGCTTGCTGAGGGACGAGTTCCGGCAGGGCTGCGCCCTGCACCCGCAGAGGCGGTAGTGCCGGCCGCTGGCCGGCAACCTCAACAGCAACGGCGGGCATTCCGTGGGATGGYGGGGTGGGTCAGCTTGCGGGGGACGCTGCAAGTACGTCCATGTAAGCTCGGTCGCGCCATCCATGGCGCTCACGCCCCCGCAAGC
>NZ_JBFTOJ010000041.1:0-26239 GCF_056397905.1 Stenotrophomonas sp. 05L414_2 | reverse complement strand
AGCACACCCATTGGATCGGTGGACTGTTCAACGGCCTTGATTCCGGTGAACAGGTGCAGTTGTCGCTGCTGCTGGAAAAAGTCTGGCGACACACCGACGCAGGCCAGGAAACAGGCACATGAGCGGCACCATCGGCACGGCACGCCTGCAGGCACTCAATGCGGGCAGCGTATCCAGCACGCACCTGGCCGAGTGCCTCGCAGTGGATTTCGCCACACTGCTGCAGGCGGTGGCACCAACCTTGCCCCAGGCATCCATGCAGCGCATGCGCGCCGCTGCAGGCAAGGGAATCACCCAGCGCATGGCATTGGCCGCAGCGGTACTGCGCGAGGCAGGGCAGGGTGACGTGCACTGCTGGCAGGCGCATCCCTCGGACACCGTGCGCGGATGGGCCTGCTATCTGATCGGCGGCGACGCGCAGGCGGCATTGGCCGACAAGCTGCAGGCCATGCGTTCACTGGCAGATGATCCGCACTTCGGTGTGCGCGAATGGGCATGGTTGGCCTTGCGCAGCGATATCGTCGCCGAGCCGCTGGAAGCGCTTGCCCTGCTGCAACCCTGGACGCAGCAGCGCTCGCCGCATCAGCGCCGCTTCGCCTGTGAGGCGCTTCGCCCCCGCGGTGTATGGGCCACGCACATTGCGCTGTTCAAGCAGCAACCCGAGCACGCGTTGCCCCTGCTGGAGGCCCTCGCTGACGATCCCGAGCGCTATGTGCAGGACTCGGTCGGCAACTGGCTGAACGACGCAGGCAAGAGCCAGCCCGGATGGGTGCGCGATGTATGCACGCGGTGGCAGTCAACGCACGACAGCGCAGCCAATACATACATCCGCAAGCGCGCGCTGCGCTCGCTGTAGCGCCGTACCGTTCACCCGCGTTTCCCGGTAGTGCCGGCCGCTGGCCGGCAACCCCATGACCTTCAAGGGAGACCCCATGCGCCATCGCCTCATCGGACGGCATTCCAGCACCCTCGTGGCACATGCGCGTGTCATCCATTCCGGGTAAAGATGGCGCTCGGCCGTGTCCACCCGCAGGGAAGTCGAGCATGCAGAGCAAGATCCAGGTGACGTTGTACGGAGCGCTGGGCAGCAGTCCAGCGCTGCAGGTGCCCGGCCTGGAAGGGCCGGTGGTGGCCATCCAGGAAGCCACGCTGCGGCAGCTGGTGTCCGATCTGTATACGGCCAGGTCCATGCTCAACCCCGAACAGCTTGATGAGGCCAGGCAGGAACTGGACCGCGTGGTGGAGCGTTGGGTCGACATCCACGAGACGCTGCTGCTGGATGTGGAAGTGCATGGCGGCCGATAGTCCGCTGAACCGCGCCCGCAGTTGCGGATGAAACAGTTGGCACCCGCCAAAACCCTGTGTTATCAATAGATCCCATGAACGCAGCCCACGCCAGCTTTTATTGGTATTACTTTCCGAAGCCCCCGGCGGAGGAAGGATTGCGCTCACCCTGAAGAAAGCTTCAGACGCATTCCCGAAAGCCGCCAGCGAACCTGGCGGCTTTTTTCATGTCGCCACGCTGCGGACCCCCAACGTTCCGTAGAGACCCCTCACCATGCCCCCGCACACCGACGACCTGCGTATCCGCACCATCGAACCGCTGACACCGCCTGCCCAGCTGCTGGCGATGCTGCCCTGCGATGACGAAGCCTCCGACACCGTCAGCGCTTCGCGCGCCGCCCTGCACCAGATCCTGCATGGCCGCGACGACCGCCTGGCGGTGGTGGTCGGGCCGTGCTCGATCCACGATCCGAAAGCCGCCATCGAGTACGCACAGCGCCTGAAGCCGCTGCGCGATGCGCTGGCCGGCGAGCTGGAAATCGTCATGCGCGTGTACTTCGAGAAGCCACGCACCACGGTGGGCTGGAAGGGCCTGATCAACGATCCGGACCTGGACGGCAGCTTCAAGATCGACAAGGGCCTGCGCATCGCCCGTGGCCTGCTGCGCGACATCAACAAGCTCGGCCTGCCGGCCGGCGTCGAGTTCCTCGACGTGATCTCGCCGCAGTACATCGCCGACCTGGTGGCATGGGGCGCGATCGGCGCACGCACCACCGAAAGCCAGGTGCATCGTGAACTTGCGTCGGGGCTGTCGTGCCCGGTCGGCTTCAAGAACGGCACCGACGGCAACGTCAAGATCGCCGCCGATGCCGTGGGCGCGGCCTCCAATCCGCATCACTTCCTGTCGGTCACCAAGCAGGGCGGCACCGCCATCGTCTCCACCACCGGCAACCCCGACTGCCATGTGATCCTGCGTGGTGGCAAGCAGCCGAACTACGATGCGGCCAGCGTGGCCGATGCCTGCCAGGCGCTGGCCAAGGCCAAGCTGCCGACGCGCCTGATGATCGATGCCAGCCACGCCAACAGCCTGAAGAACCACGAAAACCAGCCGAAGGTGATCGAAGACATCGCCATCCAGCTGGAAGATGGCGAGCAGCGCATCGTCGGTGTGATGGTCGAAAGCCATCTGGTCGGCGGTCGCCAGGAACTGGTGGAAGGCCAGCCGCTGGTCTACGGCCAGAGCATCACCGATGGCTGCATTGATTGGGACACCACCGTGCAGGTGCTGGAGCGGCTTGCCGCTGCCGTGCGCGCCCGCCGTGAGATGAAGGTGTCCGAAGCCGCTTGAGTGCGGCACGTGTGTGGATGGCGGCCAGTGCCTGCGGGGGTGCGGCCGCGATCAGGGCCGGTCGGAGTTGGAGACCGGCCCGTCTGCACCGGCGATGCGCCTGGCGCTGCGTATGTGCGACAGCGCCAGGTACATCGCCGGGGGGGCGTGAGACCCGAACCGTCGATGGCCGCAGTAGACCCACGCCATGCGTGGATGAAGCCGCCTCGCTCACCGCCCCGCCCGTACTCGCGCCAACGCCAGATACATCGCCGGCGTGGTGTACAGCGTCAACCACTGGCTGACCAGCAACCCGCCGACGATGGCGATGCCCAGCGGCTGCCGCAGCTCCCAACCTTCACCGTTGGCCAGCATCAGCGGCAACGTACCCAGCAGTGCCGCCAGCGAGGTCATCAGGATCGGCCGCAGGCGCAATCGTGCCGCTTCCATCACTGCATCCTGCGCACTCAGCCCGCGGCGTTCGCCGGCCAGGGCGAAGTCGACCAGCAGGATCGTGTTCTTCATCACCACGCCCACCAGCAGGAACAGGCCGAGCAGGGCGATCAGGTTCAGTTCGTTGCCGAACAGCCACAGCGCCAGCAACGCCCCGATGCCGGCCGACGGCAGCGTGGACAGGATCACCAATGGCTGCAGGAAACTCTCGTAGAGGATGCCCAGCACCAGGTACACCGCCAGCGTCGCACCCAGTACCAGCCACAACTGGCGCGAACGCAGCTGCTCCAGGCCATCGGCCTCGCCGGAAAGCCTGGCCTGCACCGAGCGCGGCAGCATCAGTTTGGCCATCGCCGCATCAATGGCCAGGGTGGCCTGTTCCAGGCCCACGCCCGGCGCCAGTGCGAACTCGATCCAGATCGAGGCGAACTGCTCGCTGTGATACACGCGGTCCGGCGCCATGCCATAGCGCCAGCTGGCGATGCTCGACAGGGGAATGCGCTGGCCGCTGCCATCGATCACCTGCAGCCGTGCCAGCGTGCCCGGGTCCTGGGTGTGCTTCGGGTCCAGCTCCATCACCACCCGGTACTGGTTGAGGCTGTCGTACAACGTGGCGACCTGGCGCTGGCTGAAGGCGTTGTTGAGCATGTTGGCCACAATGCGCAGGTCCACGCCGTGGCGCGCCGCTGCCTCGCGGTCGATGTCCAGCATCACCTGGCGCATGCCGGCCTCGCCCTGCGCTTCCACGTCCACCAGTTCCGGCAGGCCACGCAGCGCAGCAGCGACCTTCGGTGCCCATTGGCGCAAGGGTGCGGTGTCCGCTGACAGCAGCTGGAATTCGTATTTGCCGCTGCTGCCGGCGCCTTCCAAGCGGATGTCCTGGTCCACCCACAGGTACAGATTGCCGCCGGGCAGCTTGGGCAGGCGCGCGCRCAGGCGATCGATCACCTGCTGGCTGGAGACACCGCGCTCGGCCAGCGGCTTCATCTTGATCATGATGAAGGCGTTGTTGACCCCGTTGCTGCCACCGATATACCCGATGATGTCCTCGATGGCCGGGTCGGACAGCAGCAGTCTGCGGTAGGCATCGATCTTCGGCTGCATCGCCTGGAAGGACAGGCCGTCATCGCCACGCGCGAAGCCGCGCAGCTGTGCGGTGTCCTGCTGCGGAACGATGCCCTTGGGTACCTGCTGGAACAGCCAGGCGTTGAGTGCGATCACTGCCACGAAGGCCAGCAAGGGCCAGCGCAGGTGACGCAGGCTTGCCTGCAGGGTGCGCAGATAGGTGCCACGCACGCGCTCGAACAGCGCATTGCTGCCGCGTTGCCAGCGCGAGGGTTGTTGTGTGTCATCGACGAACAGGCGCGCGCACAGCATCGGCACCAGGCTGAGTGCCACCAGTACCGATACCGTCATCGCCGCTACCAGGGTCAGCGAGAATTCGCGGAACAGGCGCTCGACGAAATCGTCCAGGAACAGGATCGAGACGAACACCACCGCCAGCGCCAGGTTCATCGACAGCAGGGTGGCGCCTACTTCGGACGCACCGCGCACCGCCGCCTGCCAGCGGTCGGCGCCCAGCTCGCGATGGCGCGCGATGTTCTCCAGCACCACGATGGCGTCGTCCACCACCAGTACCGCCGCCACGATCAGGGCCATCAGCGAGAGCGTATTGAGCGAGAAGCCCATCAGCGCGATCAACGCCAGCGTGCCGAACAGCACCACCGGAATCGCCACGCTGGGTACCAGTGCTGCGCGCCAGTGGCCGAGGAAGCCGAGCACCACCAGTACCACCAGCGCGATCGCCAGCAGCAGGGTCACTTCTGCTTCGTGCAGGGTGGCGCGGATCACCGGCGAGCGGTCCATCACCAGGCGCATGTCCACCGTGCTGGGCAGCAGGGCGTGCAGCTGCGGCAACTGCGCCTGGATGGCATCGACGGTGGCGATGATGTTGGCGCCGGGCTGGCGGCTGACGATCAGCAGCACGGCGGGGCGTTCGTTGTGGAAGCCACTGGCATAGCGATCCTCCACGCCATCGACGACGGCAGCGACATCGCCCAGCCGCAGCAGGCGGTCATCGCTGGCCTTCAGCGCCAGCTGGCGATACTGCGTTGCCTGGCGCAGTTGCAGCGGCGCTTCCAGTTGCCAGTGCTGCTGCGCGCCTGCGACCGCACCCAGTGGGCGCACTGCATTGGCGCGGCTGATTGCCTGTGCCACGTCTTCCAGTGCCAGGCCTGCGTGATTGAGAGCATTGGGGTCCAGCGACACGCGAACCGCCGGCAGCGCGCTGCCGCCCACCTGCACTTCGCCCACGCCCGGCACCTGCGACAGCTTCTGCGCCAGCACGGTCGAACCCAGGTCGTACAGCTGTCCCGGCGAGAGCGTATCGGAGGTCAGCGCCAGCGCCAGGATCGGCGCCTGCGACGGATTGACCTTGCGGTACTGCGGCATGCCCGGCATGCCGCTGGGCAGCTGGCCGCGGGCGAGGTTGATCGCGGCCTGCACTTCGCGCGCGGCCTCGTCGATGTCGCGGCCGAGCACGAACTTCAGTTCGATCTCGGTCTTCCCCTGGGTGCTGGCCGAATCGATGCGCGAGATGCCGGGCAGGCTGCCCAGCGCACGCTCCAGCGGCGTGGCGACGGTGGCCGCCATCGATTCGGGCGAGGCGCCGGGCAGGCTGGCACTGACTTCAATGGCGGGATAGTCGACCTGGGGCAGCGGTGCCACCGGCAGCAGGCGCAGCGCCAGCAGGCCGGCCAGTACCAGCGCCACCGCCAAGAGGATGGTCGCCACCGGACGCTGCACGCAGGCCTGTGCCAGGCGTGCTACAGGGGTCATGCGCCGGCCTCGCCAGCGGTTGCCGGTGCTGTCGCGCGGCGACGCTGCAGACGGTCGAAGGCCAGGTAGATCACCGGCGTGGTGAACAGCGTCAACACCTGGCTGACCATCAGGCCACCCACCATCACCCAGCCCAGCGGCTGCCGCAGCTCTGCGCCCGAGCCACTGGCCAGCATCAGCGGTACCGCGCCGAACAGCGCGGCCAGGGTGGTCATCAGGATCGGCCGGAAGCGCAGCAGCGCCGCCTGGTGGATCGCCTCACGCGGGCTCATGCCGCGCGTGCGCTGCGCGTCCAGCGCGAAGTCGATCATCATGATCGCGTTCTTCTTCACCAGGCCGATCAGCAGCACGATGCCGATCACTGCGATCAGGTCCAGGCTGCGTCCGCTCACCCACAACGCGGCCAGGGCGCCCACGGTCGCCGAGGGCGGGGTGGAGAGAATGGTGATGGGGTGGATGAAGCTCTCGTAGAGCACGCCCAGCACGATGTACATCACCACCACCGCCGCCAGGATCAGCCACAGCGTGCTCGACAGCGAACTGCTGAAGGCCGCCGCCGCGCCCTGCAGGCGCAGCTCGATGCTCTGCGGCAATGCCACCTGTGCCTGCGCGGCATGCACGGCATCCACCGCTTCGCCCAGCGATGCGCCGGGCGCAAGGTTGAACGACAGCGTGGCCGCCGGGAACTGACCGACATGGTTGCGCAGCAGCGCCGTTGGCCCCTGCTCGACGCGCGCCACCGCGCCCAGCGGCACGGTCTGGCCGTTGCTGCTGCGCACGCGCAGGCCGCTGATCGCCTCCGGCCCCGGTTGCCGCGCCGGATCGGCCTCAAGCACCACCCGGTACTGGCTGGCTTGGGTGAATATGGTCGAGATCTGCCGTTGCCCATAGGCGTCGTACAGTGCGTCGGCCACCGCTTCCACACTCACGCCAAGGCGTGCGGCGGCATCGCGGTCGATGCTCACCCTGGCCTGCCGGCCCTGCATCTGCAGGTCACTGGCCACATCACGCAGCGCCGACGATTGGCGAAGCGCGTGCAACAGCTTTGGGGTCCAGGTTTCCAGCGTCTGCAGGTCCGGCGTGGTCAGGGTGAACTGGTACTGGTTGCGGCTGATGCGGTCTTCGATGCCCAGCTCCTGCACCGGTTGCAGGTACAGGGTGATGCCGGGAATCCTCGCCACGCGTTGCTGCAGCCGCGCCATCACCACATCGGCGCCCTCGCGCTCGCCATGTGGCTTCAGTTCGATCAGCAGGCGGCCGGTGTTGAGGGCGGCATTGTTGCCGTCCACGCCGATGTAGGAAGACAGGCTGGCCACGGCCGGGTCCTGTTCAATGGCCGTGGCCAAGGCAAGCTGGCGCTCGCGCATGGCCTGGAACGAGATCGMCTGCGGSGCTTCGCTGATGCCCTGCACCAGGCCGGCATCCTGCACCGGGAAGAAGCCCTTCGGCACGGCGAAATACAGCGCCACCGTCAGCGCAAGCGTGGCCACGGTCGCCAGCAGCATCAGTGGCTGGCGCTGCAGTACCCAGCGCAGCTGTCGGTCGTAGAGGGCAATGATGCGATCGAACACGTCGCGCTTCGGGGTCGGAGCCCTGACCGGATCCGACCCGGGCGGGGTCAGATTCCCGTGGGGCGCTGACCCTTTGGCATGTGGTTTCAGGAAGCGCGCACACAGCATCGGCGTCAAGGTCAGCGACACCAGCAGCGAAATGCCGATGGCCACCGCCAGCGTCACTGCGAACTCATGGAACAGCGCGCCCACCAGGTCGGCCATGAACAGCAGCGGGATCAGCACGGCGATCAACGAGACCGTCAGCGACACCAGGGTGAAGCCAATCTCGCTGGCACCTTTCAGCGCTGCCTCGCGCGGGCTTTCGCCGTCTTCCAAGTGGCGGGCGATGTTCTCCAGCATCACGATCGCATCGTCCACCACGAAGCCGGTGGCGATGGTCAACGCCATCAGCGTGAGGTTGTTGAGCGAATAGCCGGCCAGCAGCATCACCGCGAACGTACCGATCAGCGACAGCGGCACCGCCACGCTGGGAATCAGCGTAGCCGGCAGGTTGCGCAGGAATACCCAGGTGACCAGCACCACCAGCGCGATGGCCAGCACCAGTTCCTTCTGTACGCCGCGCACGGACGCGCGGATCGATTCGGTGCGGTCGCTGAGCACGGTCATCTGCACGCCGGCCGGCAGCGTGGCCTGCAGCTGCGGCAGCAACGCACGCACCTGTCCGACCACGGCGATGACGTTCGCACCGGGTTGGCGCTGGATGTTCACCAGCACCGCCGGGGTGGTGCCGCTCCATGCCGCCAGCTGGCGGTTCTCGGCGCCGTCGGTGATGGTGGCCACATCGCCCAGCCGCAGCGGTGCGCCCTCACGCCAGGCCAGCACCAGTGCGCGGTATTCGGCAACGCTGCGCATCTGGTCGTTGGCATCGAGCATCACCGCGCGGATCGGGCCATCGAAGCTGCCCTTGGGCAGGTTGACGTTGGCTGCGGCAATCGCAGTGCGGATGTGGTCCATGCCCAGGTTGTTGGCGGCCAGCGCGGCCGGATTGACCTGGATGCGCACGGCGGGGCGCTGGCCACCGGCCAGGCTGACCAGGCCCACACCCGGCAACTGCGCCAAGCGCTGGGCGATGCGGGTATCGACCAGGTCATGCACCTGGGGCAGTGACAGGCCCTGCGAGGTCACCGCCAGGGTCAGGATCGGCGTGTCGGCCGGATTGACCTTGCGATACACCGGCGGCACCGGCAGGTCGCCGGGCAGGAAGCTGCCGGCGGCGTTGATCGCCGCCTGCACGTCCTGTTCGGCCACGCCCAGCGACACCTCCAGGCCGAACTGCAGAGTGATCACCGATGCCCCCCCGGAACTGGTGGACGACAGCTGCTTCAGGCCGGGGATCTGCCCGAGCTGGCGCTCCAGCGGCGCGGTGATGGTGCGCGTGGTCAGCTCGGGGCTGGCACCGGGGTACAGCGTGGTGATCTGGATGATCGGATAGTCGACCTGCGGCAGCGCCGCCACCGGCAGCAGGCGATAGGCCAGTACCCCGGACAGCAGCAGCGCCACCATCAGCAGGGTGGTGGCGACCGGGCGCAGGATGAAGGCGCGCGAGAGGTTCATGCGCCGGCCCTGGTCGATGCCTCCTCGGTGATGATCTCCACCGCGGTGCCGTCTTCCAGCCCGTCGATGCCTTCGATCACCACCTTGTCACCAGCCACCAGGCCGGAACGCACCGCCACGCGTCCGGCGTCGGCCGGACCGAGCACCACCGAGCGACGTTGTGCCTTGTTGTCCTTGTCGACGATGTGCACGTAGTTGCCCTGGCTGCCGAACTGCACGGCGGCATCGGGAATCAGCAGCGCGGGATGCTCACCCAGCTGCAGGCGCACATTGACGAACTGGTTGGGGAACAGCGCCTGGTCGGCGTTGTCGAACTGCGCGCGCAGCTTCAGCGTGCCGGTGGCGGTATCGATGCGGTTGTCGACGCTGGACAGGGTGCCGCTGGCGAGCTGCCGTCGTTCTTCGCGGTCCCAGCTTTCCACCGCCAGCGCCGGCTGCGCCTGCACGGCATCGAGCAGGGCGGGAAGCTCCGGCTCGGGCACGGTGAACAGCACGCTGATCGGCGCCGTCTGCGCCAGCGTGACCAGGCCTTCGGTATCGCTGGCGTGCACCAGGTTGCCTACGTCCAGCCGGCGCAGGCCGACACGGCCGCTGACCGGGGCGATGATGCGCGTGTACTGCAACTGCAGGCGTGCTTCGTCCACCGATGCCTGGTCGCTGAGGCGGCGCCCCTGCAGCTGCCGCACCTTGCTCTGCTGGTCGCTCAGTTCCTGTGCCGACACGTAGTTCTGTCGCTGCAGTTCGCGGTAGCGCTGCAGCTGGCGCTCGGCATTCTCCAGCTCGGCCAGGTTCTGCTGCTGCGTACCCTGTGCGTGCGCAAGCTTCACTTGGTAGGGGCGGGGATCGATCTGTGCCAGCAGGTCGCCGGCGTTGACCTGCTGACCTTCCTGGAAATGCAGGCGCATCAGTTCGCCGTCCACGCGGCTGCGCACCACCACGCTGTGCAGCGGAGTGACCGTACCGACCGCCTTCATCCGCAGCACCAGCGGCTCGGCGCTGGCAAGGGCGATGCGTACAGGCACCGTCTTGCCRCTGCCGGCTTCGCCACTGCCCGCCTCGGCCCGCGGCCACAGCCACCACGCCAGGCCAGCGACAAAGGCAAGACCGGCAACGACCAGCAGCAGGCGGGCACGACGTGAGCGGGAGTTTTCGGCGACAGACATGGGGCATCCTGCGCCCTGCGTGCACGCAGGGTCATGCGGGCCCGTCGGCACCACGAAGGGCCACGGGCAGCGGGGGAGGGGGATTGTCTGGCGGGGCCGCAGGCGCGGCGTGGCTGGATGCCGTCGCGCGTGCGACGGGGCGCCAATGGTAGCGGTTTACGCGGGCGGTCGCCGCGTGACCTTGGTCATGCCACCCCGCCGGTAGTGCCGGCCAGCGCTCAATGTACTTCGTCGTGGTACACGAACTTGGGCATTTCCCAGCGGTAATGGATCGCCAGCAGACGCATGGCGAAACCACCGCCCAGGCAGCACAGGATCGCCGTGGCATCGGCCACGCCCCAGTGCAGCAACAGCAGATACACCGCACCGGTCAGCAGCGAGATGATGGCGTACAGCTCCTTCTGGAAGATCAACGGCACCTCGTTGCAGAGGATGTCGCGCAGCACGCCGCCGAAGGCGCCGGTGAGCATGCCGGCGATCAGCACGATCGGGAGTGCATGGCCGGCCTCGCGCGCGATCGAGCAGCCGATCAGGGTGAAGGCGATCAGGCCCAGGCCATCGAGCACCAGGAAGGTGCGGCGGAAGTGGTGCATCCAGCGCGCCACCCAGGTGGCGATCAGTGCGGCGCACACAGTGAAACCGAGGTACTCCGGGTGTTTCACCCAGCCCAGCGGATAGTGGCCGAGCAGGATGTCGCGCAGCGAGCCGCCACCGAGGGCGGTGACACAGGCGATCATGACCACGCCGAACAGGTCCATGCGGCGGCGGCCGGCAGACAGGGCACCGGTCATGGCTTCGGCGGWRATGGCGATRAGGTAGATGATGGACAGCAGCATGGGACAGGCTCCGGGCGCGGTGGGGCCGGCCATGCGCACATACCGCCACTGCCTGCGCAATGACGGGATGACGATGACCGGTGCCGCTCCCGCTGTCCTTTTGCCTGAGAGTTCAGCGGCGTGAGCCGCGTGCCCCTTCGGCGGATCGTCCCGGGCGTGCCCGGTGACCTCTCTCCAGCTCGGCGAGTCGAATGCATGGTTGGTGGGATTCCAGCCCACCGGCCTGAGCGATCATGGGAGCCTGCGCCTTCGGCGGGCGCCAGCGCGGCGCCTCTCTCCTGCATTCGGTCGCCAGTATATCCGCTGCAGTGCAGCACGGCATAATCCGGCCATGGTTTCGCCCTCCCGCCCGTGGTTCCTGTACCTGCTCGAATGCCGCGACGGCAGCTATTACGCCGGCATCAGCACCGACGTGCAGGCCCGCTTTGCTGCTCACCAGGCCGGCAAGGGGGCCCGCTACACCCGGTCGCGGCCGCCACTGCGGGTCCTGGCGGTGCGTGAGTACCCGGACCGGGCAGCGGCCTCGCGTGCCGAATGGGAGCTCAAGCGGCAGCCGCGCGAACGCAAACTGGCGTGGCTGTTGCAGTAGATCCACGCCATGCGTGGATGGGGCGCATCCGGCCATGCCATGATCGCCCAGCCCTCAGCGCTGGAGACCCGGATGTCCACCGTTGCCCTGTTGTTCGCACTTTCCGCAGCAGCAAGCCCTGCCGCCGACGCCGCCACGATCGCAGCCATCGATGCCACCTGCCACGACTACGTCGACGGTCAACTGGAAGCCGACCCGCAGCGCGTCGCCCGTTCCCTGCATCCGGACCTGGCCAAGCGCGCGGTGCTCGGTGATACACCGGACGAGCGCCTGGGCCTGCGCCGGATGTCGAAGGAAGAGCTGGTTGCGCTGACGAAGCAGGGCGCGTTGAAGACCCCGAAAGATCAATGGGATCGCCGCTGCACGGTGCTGGACGTGACCGGCAACGCCGCATCGGTGCGGCTGGAAACCCCGTGGTTCGTCGACTACTTCCACATGGGCCGCTTCGAGCAGCGCTGGGTCATCGTCAACGCGCTGTGGTACCCGAAGCCGAAGGCGGAGTGACGCATGCGTGCTGCGGGCCGTGCATGGATCGCGCTACTGCTGTTGCTGGCCTTCGTTGACCTGCTACCGGGGCTGTTGTACCTGCTTGGGCTCGCTTGGGTGGAGGGCTGGCCGCAGCCCGCCGACCGCGCGCCCAGTGGTGTGGCGGCATGCAGCAGTGAGCCGCGCATGGGGCACCAACCGATCAACCCCTGGAGCTTCACCGCGCAGTTTTTCGACAAGGATGCGATGAAGAAGAAGGTGCCGGATGTCGAGCGGGAGGCCTACTGGATTGCCCGCCGCCACCTGTGGCGGCAGCCGCAGCACGACATGCTGCGCTGGCACCTGAGCAGCACCGCGTTGGCGATCTGGATCACCCGGCATTGGAGTGCCGCACAGATTGCCGATACCGCGAGGAAGGAAGATTTCTGCCGGGCATGGTCGAAACGGCGTGTGCCCGGCGGCCCGATGAAACGGTGAATCCACGGCATGCGTGGCTACGCTCCCTGCGGCCTGCACAGAAATTCATCCACGCATGGCGTGGATCTACTGTGCCGGTCGAGGATGTGCCCGCGGCACTACCTACCGCGAAGATTTCTGCCGGACATGATCCAGGCCCGATGAAGCAGTAGAGCCACGCCATGCGTGGCTGCGCTCCATGCAGCCTGCGCAGAACTTCATCCACGCATGGCGTGGATCTACTGTGTCGGTCGAGGGCGCTCGCCGCGCTACCTACCGCGAAGATTTCTACCGGACATGATCCAGGCCCGATGAAGCAGTAGAGCCACGCCATGCGTGGCTGTGCTCCATGCAACCTGCACAGAAATTCATCCACGCATGGCGTGGATCTACTGTGTCGGTCGAGAGGTCACGCATGGCGTGGATCTACCGCTTCGGTCGCCGGTCTTCGCGGTCATCGCCGAAGATGATCCGCGCGCTGCGCTGGTAGCTCCAGTACGCCACCGCCCAGTTCAACAGCACCACGACGCGGTTGCGGAACCCGATCAGGAAGAACACGTGCGCGGCCAGCCAGAACCACCAGGCCAGCACGCCGGACAGCTGGAGCTTGCCCAGGTGCACGATCGCGGCCATGCGGCCGATGGTGGCCAGGTTGCCGAAGTCGGCGTACTTGAACGGTCCGGGTGCTGCCTTGCCATGCAGGCGCGCGCGAATCACGTCCGCCACGTACTTGCCCATCTGCTTGGCGGCAGGCGCAACGCCCGGTACCGGCTTGCCGTTGGCCTGGTTCAGCGCAGCGAGGTCGCCGGCCAYGAACAGTTCCGGGTGACCAGACAGGGTTAGGTCGGGCTGCACCTGCACGCGACCGGCGCGGTCCAGCGGCACGTCCAGCGTGCGCGCCAGCGGTGAGGCGGCCACGCCGGCGGCCCAGACCACGGTGCGCGCGGGCACGAAGTGGTCGCCCAGCTTGAAGCCCTGTCCATCGATGTGGCTCACCGGCGTGCCGGTCATCACTTCCACGCCCAGCTTTTCCAGCTGTCGGCGTGCCTTCAGCGAAAGCACTTCGGGGAAGGTGGACAACACGCGCGGACCGGCCTCGACCAGCCGCACCTTGGCGCTGGCCGGATCGATGTGGCGGAATTCATTGCGCAGCGTATGCCTGGCGATTTCCGCGAGGGTGCCGGCCAGCTCGACCCCGGTCGGGCCACCCCCCACCACGGCAAAGCTCAGCCATGCCGCCTTCTTTTCCGGGTCCGGCTCGGCTTCGGCGCGTTCGAACGCCAGCAGCAGTTTGCGGCGCAGGGCGATGGCATCGTCCAGGGTCTTCAGGCCGGGCGCATCGTCCGCCCATTCGTCGTGGCCGAAGTAGGCGTGGGTGGCGCCGGTGGCCAGCAGCAGGCTGTCGTAGTCCAGCGTGCTGCCATCGGCCATGCGTACCTGGCGGGCCTGCTTGTCGATGGCCACCACTTCGCCCAGCCGCACCTCCACGTTGCGCTGGTGGCCGAGGATGTGGCGCAGCGGTGCGGCGATATCCGGAGCGGACAGCCCAGCGGTGGCCACTTGGTAAAGCAGCGGCTGGAACAGGTGGTGGTTGCGACGGTCGACCAGGGTGATGCGTATGCGTTCGCGGGCCAGCGCACGGGTGGCCCACAGGCCGGCGAAACCGCCGCCGACAACGACCAGGTGGGGGACGCGATCACGACTCATCGACTCACTCCAGGGGGGCATGGGGGAAGTGCCTGGCATCTTCGCACGGTCGCTCCTTGTCACGTCAGCGTGCATCGGGATCGGCGATACTCGGGTTCAGGCAACTGCCCGTGAGGAGTCCATGAGCGAACCGGAAAAGCGCATCGCCCTGTTGATCGACGCCGACAATGCACCGGCCTCGAAGATCGACGAAGTCCTGGCCGAGGTCGCGCGCTACGGTGTGGCCAACGTCCGCCGTGCCTACGGCAACTGGAAGAGCCCACGACTGAAGGGCTGGGAGGCGGTGCTGCACGAGTACGCGATCCGCCCGATCCAGCAGTTCGCCTACAGCAAGGGCAAGAACGCGTCGGACATGGCGATGGTGATCGACGCGATGGATCTGCTGTACGCGCGCAACCTCGATGGCTTCGCGATCGTGTCCAGCGATGCCGACTTCACTCCGATGGTGATGCGCCTGCTGACCGATGGCGTAAAGGTGTATGGCTTCGGCGAAAAGAAAACGCCGGAACCCTTCGTCAACGCGTGCTCGAAGTTCACCTACCTCGAAGCGTTGGGCCAGACCCACGCCAGCGTGCAGGATGTGGAGCAGGCAGCGAACGAACAATCATCGAACGGACAGGCGCCCAGCGAGCAGGCCACCAGCGATGATGCGCGCCCACGCAAGAGCGGGGCGGAAATGCGYAGCGATACGCGCCTTGTGAAGATGCTGCGCCGTGCGGTGTCCTCGGCAGAAGGCGAGGATGGCTGGTCGCACCTGGGTCCGGTCGGCAGCCAGATCGGCAACCAGGCCTCGTTCGATCCGCGCAACTACGGTTACGGCAAACTCAGTGACCTGCTGGCGGCGATCGGTTTGTTCGAACTCAAGAAGGACGGTAAGTCCTCCTACGTACGCGCGCTGCCGAAGAAGAACCGGTAGCGCCGGGCGTTGCCCAGCGTGTGCCGGTCGCGCAGCACTGCAGAAGACATGGTGTGGCTACAGCGTACGTGCGCTGGAGCCGGCATGGCCTTCCGCAAATCCGTTGGCGAAGTCTTCAACGCCATTGAAGGCCAGCAGCAGCACGCCGGCGCACAGCAGCATGTTGCGGTTCGAGCGCCGGTACCCGAGCACCAGCATCACCAGTCCTGCTGCCAGAAGCGTGTAGTTCACTGCATCCCATGCGGTCATGTCGTCTCTCCCTGTGGATGGGCGTATCGTAGCGGCTCCGCGCCATCGCGGCGCACTGCTGCACGCAAGGAAACCCGCATGTTGAAGATCTGGGGCCGCCGCAATTCCAGCAACGTCCGCAAGGTGCTGTGGTGCGCCGAGGAAATCGGCCTGCCGTACGAGTCCATCGAAGTGGGTGGCAGCCACGGTGGCACGCAGTCGCCGGAGTACGTGGCGATGAACCCGAACGGCCTGGTGCCGGTGATCGAAGACCACGGCCTGCCGCTGTGGGAGTCGAACACCATCGTGCGCTACCTCAGTGCGCGCTATTCGCTGGGCACGCTGTATGCCGAAGATCCGATGGAGCGCGCCCAGGCCGAAAAGTGGATGGACTGGAGCACCTCGCGGATGGCGCCGCTGTACTCCGAACTGATCTGGGGCATCATGCGCACCGCACCGGCCGACCGCGATGAGGCGCGCATCAATGCAGCGATCGTGCGCGCGGGTGATTTCCTGGCGCTGCCCAACGCAACCCTGGCCAAGCAGCCGTGGCTGTCGGGCGACACGTTCGCCATGGGTGACATCGCGTTGGGCTCGTTGATCTACGCCTGGTTCGAACTGCCGATCCAGCGCCCGGACCTGCCGCACCAGGCCGAGTGGTATGCACGCCTGCGCGAACGTCCGGCGTACCAGCGCGGCGTGATGTCACCGATGACGTAAGCGAAGGCGCGACGTTCGGGGTCAGAGCCCTTTTCTGCGGAAAGGGATCCGACCTCAAGCCATCGGGGTCGGATCCCACCCAGCGGGTGGGCTCTGACCCCAGCGTATTGCCCTCAGTACAGATCCGTCGGATCCACATCCAGCGACCAGCGCACCTTGCGTGCCTCCGGCAGCGCGTACAACTGCGGCACCAGCTGTGCCAGTACCCCATGCAGCGGCGGCCGCTGTGCCGCCGACAGCAGCAGCTGCGTTCGCTGATAACCGGCACGGCGTGGCATCGGCGCCGGCATCGGCCCGTAGGCCTCTACCATGTCCTGTTCACCCAGCAGTTTCCGCGCAGCGAGCAGGAACGCGTTGGCATGCTCGACCTGCTGTGCTTCGGCACGCATCAATGCCAGGTGCGCGAATGGTGGAAAACCTGCCGCCTGGCGCTGGTTGAGTTCGGCCTGGGCGAACGGGTGGTAGCCACCGTTGACCAGTGTCTCCAGCAGCGGATGGCCCGGATGATGGGTCTGCAGCCACACTTCACCCGGATCGCGCGCGCGACCGGCGCGGCCGGCTACCTGGATCAGCTGCTGCGCCAGTTTTTCGCTGGCGCGGAAATCGGCCGAGAACAGGCCTTCGTCGATGCCCACCACCACCACCAGCGTCAGCTTGGGCAGGTCGTGGCCCTTGGCCAGGATCTGCGTGCCGACCAGGATGCCGGGCGCGTTGCCGAGCTTGGCCAGCTGCTGCTCCAGCGCATCGCGGCGGGCGGTGGTGCCACGGTCGATGCGCACCACCGGGAAATCGGCGAAGGCACTGACCAGGTGTTCTTCCAGCCGCTCGGTGCCGATGCCCTGTGGCTGCAGGGCCAGGCTGCCGCAGGCGGGGCAGGCCAGTGGTGCCGGCTGCCGCGCACCGCAGTGATGGCATTGCAGGCGACGGCCACCGCCATGCACGGTCATCGGTGCATCGCAGCGGTTGCAGGGTGCGGTCCAGCCGCAGTCGTGGCACAGCAGCACCGGCGCATAGCCGCGGCGGTTCTTGAACACCAGCACCTGCTGGCCACGCTGCAGGTGTTCGCCGATGCCGGCCAGTACGTCGGCGGAAAGGCCATCGCGCAGCGGACGCTTGCGGACGTCGAGGATGCGCACGCGCGGCGGTCGGGCATCACCGGCGCGCTGTTTCAGGCGCAGGTGCGCATAGCGGCCGGCATAGGCGTTGTGCAGGGTTTCCAATGACGGCGTGGCGCTGCCCAGCAGCACCGGAATGCCCTGCGCCTTGGCCCGCACCAGAGCGAAATCACGTGCATGGTAGCGGATGCCGTCCTGCTGCTTGTAGCTGCCGTCGTGCTCTTCGTCCACGATCAGCAGGCCGGGCTGCGGCAGCGGAATGAACACCGCCGAACGCGTGCCCACGATCACCCGTGCTTCGCCGCGCGAGGCCGCAGCCCAGACCCGCGCGCGTTCGTTGTCGGTCAGCCCCGAGTGCAACGCGTGCACGGCGATGCCGAGACGGCCGCGGAAGCGCGCCAGGGTCTGCGGGGTCAGGCCGATCTCGGGCACCAGCACCAGGGCCTGCCTGCCCTGCGCCAGGCAATGGATGATGGCCTGCAGGTAGACCTCGGTCTTGCCGCTGCCGGTCACCCCGTCCAGCAGGAATGCCTGGAAGCTTTCGGCGGCGGTGATCGCGGCCACCGCTTCGGCCTGCTCCGCATTGAGGGTGGGGCCGGGCAGGGGCTGGGCGTGCTGCGGCGCCACGCTCAGGGCGATGCGCTCGGCCAGGTCGCGCTTGCCCAGGCTGCGTGCGGCCACCCGCCAGTCCTGCATGCGTGCGGACAGGACATCTTCGTCCACCACGGCTTCGGCCAGCAGCTCGGCCAATTGCCGCGGTCGGCTGCCGGCGCGCAGCTTCTCGCGCTGGGCATGGCCTTCGGCTGTCAGCTGCCAGCCCCAGTGATGGGTGTCGGGCAGCGGTTCGCCATGCCGCAGCGGGCCGGGCAGGGCGGTGCTCAGTACTTCGCCCAAGGGGGCGTGGGTATAGCGGGCCAGCCACTGCAGGCTCTGCCACAACTCGCCCTGCAGCAGTGGTGTCGTGTCACACCAGGCCAGTGCCTGGCGCAGGCCCTGGCTGTCCTCGGTTTGCCCGTGGCCGGCCACCACGCCGATCAGTTCGCGGTTGCCGAACGGCACCTTCAGCCGGCAGCCGACCGCTACCGTCGGGCCTTCGCCCTGCGGTGGCAGGTAGTCGAACAGGCGCGGCAGGGGCACGGGCAGGGCGACCTGCAGGGTCGGGACAGGGCCGGATTCAGGGGCGAGCATCGGGTCAGTGTAACGGCCCATGCGAGGGCGCATGGCAGTGGCAGATGCGACTGGCATGCCCTCCGGCGAATCATAAATGTCACCTAAATATCGGTGTCTATTGGAGATTCAGTCTTATCCACATCTTCTGTGGATAAGTCTGTGCGTTAGCGGCTCATGGCGCCGTATGAGGCCGATGGTGACGGCCTCACGCTTCGGTTGGTCAAAAAATAGCCACACTTTAAATGCAATTGAAATCAATAACTTAAGTGTGAAACATTGCTGAAACAGGGTGAATTCAGCCATTCACGCAGGAATCGCCCGGTTCCCGCGTGGTGCTGTGCACAACCTGCAGCAGAAAGCGTCTGCAATCGCAAGTCCTGCCGGGCAGTGATGGGCTGCCGCTATCATGCCGGCAGACCTTTGGAGTGACCGATGACGGCTGTGCCCGCCCCTGTTTCCTCGACCGCGGCCGGCGCGCTGTCGGCATTTCTGCGTGGCGTCGAACGCCGTGCCTTGGTCGTGGCCGAACTGCAGTGCGGTGACCCCGCCCGTGCCGAACAGACGCTGGTGGCGGTGATGCGCGCCTTCGCCGCGGTCGCCAGCGACCTGCCGATGGCGCAGTGGCCCAGCCGCTTCTGGACCCTGCTGGGCCAGCGCCAGGCGCTGCGCGAGCCGGCCACCGGTCAGTGGCCACCTTCATTGGCCGCGCTGGGCGAGATGGCCCCCTTGCCGCGGCTGGCCTTGCTGCTGCGGGTGGGGGGCAGCCTGGACGAAGGCATCGCCACCCGCGTTCTGGATGTCGACGACGAAGGCTATCAGCGCCTGTTGGCCACGGCCTGCCCACGCGATGCCGATGGCCAGCCCGACGCCGCTGCATGGCGCGCTCTGGCCGAACAGGTGCAGCTGCGTGTCCGCGACCTGCCGGCCAAGCGCCTGCAGCAGCTGCAGCAACCGTCCGCGCCAGCGGCCAACAACCAGGCGCCTGCGTCCAGCTGGCGTGCACCGCCGCGCGACGAACGCGCATCTGCAAGCGGCAAGCGTCGCCGCCCCAATGCCAAGCCGCGCTGGCGTGGCCCGGTGATCCTGTTGATCACCGTGGCGGTGCTGCTGCTGGCTGCGTTGGGCTGGCGCCATTGGCAGGGCCGTGCGCTGACTGCCGATGGCCCCCTGCCCGAAGGCGTGGTGGGTGAGGCCGGGCCGGTCACCGTCGAGGCGCTGCCAGCCAGCGATGTCCGCCCCGCTGCGGGCAGCGATGCGCAGGCCAGCGAAGATGCCGCGATGCTGGCCGACCGCGATTACCCGCTGCTGGCCGAGGCCGACATGCATGCCTGGAGTGCCGCCGGTGGCCCGTTGCCGGTGGACGAGTCACAACCCAAGCCGACCCGTCCGGAACCGGTCGGCGCAGCGCTGGAAACCTCTGCTGCCGATGAATAAGCTCCTCTTCGCCGGCCTGCTGCTGGCCCTGCCGCTGTCGCTGGCGGCCGCTCCGCAATCAGTGAACGTGCCGCTGCCCGCACCGTCGGCAACACCGTCGGCCGCGCCCACTGCGGCGGCGGCATTCGCGCAACTCGATCCCGCCCAGCAACGCCAGCGTCGCAGCGACTACGCCGCGTGGCGCGCCCTGCCGGAGGGCGAGCGCGAGCGCATCCGCCAGGCCGCCAGCCGCTTCGCCGCGTTGCCGGCCGATCAGCAGCAACGGCTGCGCGCGCAGTTCCAGGCACAGGACCAGGCCTTCCGCGAAGGCTGGCGGCTGGGCCCGCAACTGGGCGCCGAGTTCCCCAAGCTGCACGGCCTGTTCGGCTTCGTACCGCCGCAACAGCGCGATGCCGTGCTTGCCGTGCTGCGCCAGCTGAGTCCGTCGCAGTTGGCGCAGCTGGCCCTGGTCGCCCAGCGCACGCCGCCGCAGGAACGCGACAGCGTACGCAGCGCATTCCTGACGGTCCCCGCCGCCGAACGCGACACCTGGCTCAAGCGCCAGGCCGGCCAATAAGCGAAAAGGGGACGGAGGGAATTAAGTCGTTTCTGGCGCGACTGTGCCGGATACGACTTAATTCCCTCCGTCCCCTTTATGGGGCAGTCATGGGAATGACCGCCCGGCGCGCGTAAGATGGCCGGCCRCAACCCGGTGCCTGTGCCCTTCGCGCGCAACCGTAGTTCGCGTCAAGCACCTTATGTCTACTGCAACCTCCACGCCGCGCTTCAGCAAGGAAGTCGGCGCTACCGGTCTGCTTGCCCTGCCGCTTGTGCTCGGGCACGTCTCCACCGGTCTGATCTCCTTCGTCGACAACGTGATTGCCGGCCACCATGCGACATCCACCCTGGCCGCAGTGACCATCGGCACTGCGCTGCTGTGGCTGCCGATGCTGATCCCGATCGGCACGCTGATCTCGCTCACCGCCTCGGTGTCGCAGCTGCATGGCGCTGGCCGTGAGCGCGAGATCGGCCCGCTGTTCCGGCAGGCGCTGTGGCTGGCGCTGGGCCTGGGCCTGATCATGTTCACCTTCCTCACCGTGGTGCCGCCGCTGCTGCCGGCATTCGGCATCGCCCCGGACATCGTGCCCGGCGCAACGGCCTTCCTGCATGCGGTGCGCTGGGGTGGCCCGGCGCTGACGCTGTACTTCTGCATGCGCTATCTCAGTGAAGGCATGCATTGGACGCTGCCGACCATGCTGCTCGGTTTTGGTGGCCTGCTGGTGCTGGCGCCGATGGGGTACGTGCTGGCCAACGGCAAGCTGGGCTTCCCGGAAATGGGCGCTGAAGGCCTGGGCATCGCCTCGGCGGTGATGATGTGGCTGCAGGCGATCGCCTTCGGTACCTACCTGTGGTTCACCAAGCGCTTTGCCCATCTGCAGCTGTTCTCGCACTTCGAGGGGCCGCGCTGGTCAGCGATCTGGGACCTGCTGCGCACCGGCCTGCCGATCGGCATCACCGTGCTGATGGAAGGTGGCCTGTTCATCGTCACTGCATTGCTGATTGGTCGCCTGGGCGCCAATGAAGCGGCCGCGCACCAGATCGCGATCAACGTGGCGCAGCTGTGCTTCATGATCCCGATGGGTGTGGCCGAGGCGACCACCGTGCGGGTCGGCCATGCGGTTGGCCGTGGCGATGGCTTCGGCGTGCGCCGTGCGGCGTGGGCCGGCTACGCGATCATCATGGGTACGCAGACGCTGTCGGCGGCGGCACTGCTGTTCGGCCACGACGCCATCGTCGGCGTCTACACCAACGACCTGGCCGTGGCCGGGCTGGCCTCGACCCTGCTGCTGTACGCGGCCACCTTCCAGTTCCCCGATGGCATCCAGGTGCTGTCGGCCGGCGCGCTGCGCGGCCTGAAGGACACCCGCGTGCCGATGTTCATCGCCATGTTCGCCTACTGGGGCCTGGGCATGCCGCTGGGTGCCGGGCTCGGCCTGGGCCTGGGCATGGGGCCGCAGGGCATGTGGATCGGCCTGATCGTCGGCCTGACCGCCGCCGCCATCCTGATGGGCTGGCGCCTGAGCCGCAGCAGCAAACGCATTGGCCAGTCCACGCTGGCCTGACATCACGCCGGTCCCGGGCAACCGTGACTGGCGATCCCCTGACTTGTGTCCGATGCTGCCTCACGCGGCACCGGCTATGCTGTTACCACGGCAAGAAGCCATCCGGAGTGCTCCATGAACCAACCCGTGCCGCCGCTGCCCCCGGCGAACCGCAATCCTGTCGCCAGCTTCTTCATCGGGCTGTGGGAYGTGATGAATTTCACCCGCMGGYTGATCCTCAACCTGGTGTTCTTCGGCCTGTTGCTGCTGGTGCTGGTGATGTTCATCGTCGCTGCGGGCATGGGCGCAGGTGCCAGCAAGGCGCTGCAGGACCGCACCACCCTGGTGATCGCGCCGGAAGGCCGCCTGGTCGAGCAGTACAGTGCCGATCCGGTCAGCCGCGCGCTGGCCAAGGCCGTCGGTGACAACGGTGCCGAGGAAGTGCAGCTGCGCGATCTGATCCGGGTGATCGAGAGCGCGCGCGATGACAAGAAGATCGAGCGGGTGGTGCTGGAACTGGACAAGCTGCAGCCGTCCGGTTTCGCCTCGCTGCGCGAAGTGTCCGCCGCGCTGCAGGACCTGCGCGCCTCGGGCAAGCAGCTGGTGGCCTTCAGCGAGAGCATGGGGCAGTCGCAGTATCTGCTTGCCGCACAGGCCGACGAGGTCTACCTGGACCCCATGGGGTCGGTGGTGCTGGAAGGCCTGGGTCGCTACCGCCAGTATTTCCGCACCGGCCTGCAGGACAAGCTGGGCGTGGACGTGCACCTGTTCAAGGTAGGCGAGTACAAGTCGGCGGCCGAGCCGTACGTGCTCGACGCGGCGTCGCCGGCGTCCAAGGAAGCCGATCTGTTCTGGATGAACGATGTGTGGCAGCGCTACCTCGGCGATATCGCCAAGGCCCGCCGCCTGGATCCGGCACAGCTGGCGGCCGGTATCGACACCCTGCCTGAAGGCGTCGCTGCCGCTGGCGGCGACCTGGCCAAGTTCGCCCTGCAGCAGAAGCTGGTGACCGCGCTGAAGACCCGCGAGGAATTCGAGGATCTGATGATCGAGCGCGGCGTGGCCGACGAAGACGCCGACGGTGGTTTCCGCAACATCGATTTCGGCACCTACATGGCCCAGCTCGATGCGCGCCGCAACCCGGTTGATTCGCGTCCGCAGGTCGCGGTCATCGTGGCCTCCGGTGAAATCAGCGGCGGCGATCTGCCGGCCGGCCGTATCGGTGGTGAATCGACCTCGGCGCTGCTGCGTGCGGCCCGCGACGATGACGACGTCAAGGCCGTGGTGCTGCGCGTGGATTCGCCGGGCGGCGAAGTCTACGCCTCCGAGCAGATCCGTCGCGAAGTGGTGGCACTGCAGGCTGCCGGAAAGCCGGTGGTTGTGTCCATGGGTGACCTCGCTGCGTCCGGTGGTTACTGGATCAGCATGAACGCCGATCGCATCTATGCCGATCCGTCGACCATCACCGGTTCGATCGGCATCTTCGGCATGATCCCCAACTTCAGCCGTGCGCTGGACAAGTTCGGCGTGCACACCGATGGCGTCGGCACCACCCGTTTCGCCGGTGCCTTCGATGTCACCCGGCCGATGGACCCGGCCGTGGGCCAGGTCATCCAGTCGGTGATCAACAAGGGCTATGCCGATTTCACCGGCCGTGTTGCCGAGGCCCGCAAGAAGCCGGTCGAGGCGATTGACGAAGTGGCCCGTGGGCGCGTCTGGAGCGGTGCGCAGGCCAAGGAGCGCGGTCTGGTCGATGCCTTCGGTGGCCTGAAGGACGCCGTGGCTGACGCTGCTGGCCGGGCCAAGCTGGGCGCGACCGACAAGTACCGCGTGCGTTACATCGAGAAGGCGGCGACGCCGTTCGCGCAGTTCGTCAGCGGCTTCGCTGGCAGCCACGCCGGCGCCTGGATGCTGGCCGATTCCGGCGTGGGCCGGATGATGCTGGCGCGCACGATGCCGGAAATCGATACGCAGCTGCGCTTCGTTGAGAACGCGGCCCGCGAGAAGGGCAACGGTGCACCGGTGAAGTCGCTGGCGTATTGCTTCTGCGGGTTCTGATGGCCCATCCACGCATGGCGTGGATCTACTGAATGCACAACGCCCGGCCTTGGCCGGGCGTTGTTGCATGCGGGGTTCTACTGCGCGTCGGCCTCTGCCTTGCGCTCGCGTTCGGCCGCCTCGTCCAGTGTCTTCTGCACGGACTTTGCGCGGTCCAGCGGTTGATTGATCGCCTTGGCCATCGCCTGCGGTTGCGGTGGTCGTTCGGGATTGGGCGGTGCAGGGCGCTGGCACCCGGCCAGCGCGACGGCCGACAGCAGGACGGGAATCAGGACGCGCATGGCAGCTCTCCACGAGGGACGTGCAGCCAGTGTCGCATCCCGGGCGACGGACGGTCGTGAGCGCGTATCCTTGCCGCATCGAAACACAGCGGGCGCGGCCCCGGAGGACATATGACCCAGCAACGGTGGCGCCTGGATGGGCAGACGGCCCTGATCACCGGTGCCAGCGCCGGTATCGGCCTGGCGATCGCGCATGAACTGGCCGGTCTCGGCGCCGATCTGATGATCGTCGGCCGCGACCTGGACATGCTCGAGAGTGCTCGCGACGAACTGCTGGATGTGTATCCGCAGCACCAGGTGCACGCCTTGGCCGCCGATGTGTCCGACGACGAAGATCGCCGGCAGATCCTGGACTGGGTCGAGGACCACGCCGACGGCCTGCACATCCTGGTCAACAATGCCGGTGGCAACATCACCAAGCCCGCCACGGAGTATTCCGAAGACGAGTGGCGCGGCATTTTCGAGACCAATCTGTTCTCGGCGTTCGAGCTGTCGCGCTATGCGCATCCGTTGCTCGCGCGACACGCTTCATCGGCCATCGTCAACGTCGGCAGCGTGTCCGGCCTGACCCATGTGCGCAGCGGCGTGGTCTATGGCATGACCAAGGCGGCGATGCACCAGATGACCCGCAACCTCGCGGTGGAGTGGGCCGAGGATGGCATCCGGGTCAATGCAGTGGCGCCGTGGTACATCCGGACCCGTCGCACTTCGGGCCCGCTGTCCGATACCGACTACTACGAGGAAGTGATCGGACGCACGCCGATGCGGCGCATCGGTGAGCCGGAGGAAGTGGCCTCGGCCGTGGGCTTCCTGTGCCTGCCGGCATCGAGCTATGTCACCGGCGAATGCATCGCGGTGGATGGCGGCTTCCTGCGCTACGGGTTCTGACGGGACCACCCGCTGCGAATCGGCAACCACGGCGGGCGTGGATGCTCTACTTCGGCACGGGGCAGTCGCTGGCTTCCAGCACGGCCTGCAGGCGTTCGCGTTCGCCGCGGGCTGCCGGTTGGTTTTCGGGCGCAGCAAAGCGCTCGCGACCGCGTGCATCGCGGAAGCGCTGCTGCCAGCTGCCGCAGCGCTGCGCTTCGGCCACTTCAGTGCAGCGGTCCCTGACCACCTCACAGCTGGCGGCGTTCACCGGTGTCGCTCCGCCCAGGCCCTGCACGTTCAACAGTTCGCAGCGGCCTGGTGCAGCCTCGTACTCATGCAGGTACGAGCTTCCCTCGCTGCTGAGGCATTGATAGATCGCCGGCAGCGGTGGCTTTGACGGTGTGTTGCCATCCCCCGACGTGGCGTCGCTCGAACGTGGCAGCACCGCGCTGTCGAGTATGGCGTCGCCGCCTTCGTGCTCGACCATGCGTGCTTCCATGATCGTTCGGCCCTCACGTGGCTGCGTAGCGGCAGGCTCGGTGGCGGCGTCCACGGACGGCATCGCTGCAGGCGTCGGAGCGGGGCTGTTCTGCACCGGCGCAGCGGGTGCTGCAGCGGCTGGCGCAGGGACGCGCTGGATCTGCTGGCGGGTGCCGGCGGGGCAGGGGGTGCGCTGCAACGTAGGAACATCGCTGCTGCCCATGCAGCGGTAGATCACCATATCGTCGGCCAACGCGTTGCCGGGCAACAGGGCCATGGCCAGCCAGATCAGTCTTTTCATGCGATCAGCCTACAGCGGTGGTCCATGCCCGGGTAGTTGCCAACCTTGGTTGGCACCCGCAGTGCCCATGCCGTGGTAGTTGCCAACCTTGGTTGGCACCGTTGTTTGCCAGTGCCCACCAAGGTGGGCGTCTACCAAAGCGGGGGCACAGCCCCAGCGCAGGGCTCAGATGCCCCGGTARTTGCCAACCTTGGTTGGCACCGYTGTTTGCCAGYGCCCACCAAGGTGGGCGTCTACCAAAGCGGGGGCACAGCCCCAGCGCAGGGCTCAGATGCCCCGGTAGTTGCCAACCTTGGTTGGCACCGCTGTTTGCCAGTG
>NZ_JBFTOJ010000040.1:0-26437 GCF_056397905.1 Stenotrophomonas sp. 05L414_2 | reverse complement strand
GGCTTGAACCGGTCCAGATCGATGTACATCAATGACGCCGCCTGCCCGGTCCGCTCGACCCGGGTGATCGCCTGCTGCAGATGCACTTCGAAGCCGCGGCGATTACCCAGTTCGGTCAGTGGGTCCATCTCCGCCAGGTGCCGTGCCTCGCGCTCGCGTGCACGCTGCTGGGTGTCATCGCGCAGGACCCACACCGCACCACGCACCTGGCCCTCGTCGTCGCGAAGCCAGGCCCGGGTCAGGTCAACCGGCACCACGGCGGTACCCAACTGCAGCAGCAGATCGGCATGCAGATCCACGGCGTTGCTTTCCGGATCCAGCAGCACGCTGACGTCGAGCTGCGATTGCGGCGCGTATTCGGTGGTCAACGACAGCACGTCCTGCACGAGATGCCCGGCCAGCGACAGCGCTCCATCGCCGGCAAGCATTCGCACGGCGGCCGCGTTGGCATATTCGATGTGGCCATCCAGGGCCACGCTGAGTACCAGGTCGGCAACCGCATCCAGGGTGATGCGGCTGCGCTGCTCGCTTTCGAACAGGCGCTGCTCGCTGCTGCGCTGGGCGCTGACATCCTGGATCTGCGACACGAAATGCAACGGTTCACCGCGCTCATTGCGTACCAGCGATACCGACAGCCGTGCCCAGATGGTGTTGCCCTCACGGCCCAGGTAGCGCTTTTCAAGGTGATAGTGCGTGCGTCGCCCCGCCAGCAGGTCCTGCACCAGGGCCAGGTCGGTCTGCAGATCGGCCGGATGGGTCAACCGCTGGAAATCGACCTGCAGCAGTTCCTCGCGCGTGTAGCCGAGAATGCGGCACAGCGCATCGTTGACATCCAGCCAGCGCCCTTCCAGCGATACCAGCGCCATGCCCAGTGCCGCCGAAGTGAACGCTCCGGCGAACTTTTCCGCCGCAAGACGAGCCTCGGCGCGCGCCTGCAGGATCTCGGTGATGTCGATGGCCATGCCGACATAGCCGATGCGCTCGCCATTGGCGCCATCCATGCGGCTGATTGACAGGCGTAYCTGGCGACGCTGACCGTCCTTGCGCAGCAGTGTCCACTGCCGCGAATACGTCTGGCCCTCGGCACGTGCACTGAGTGCCTCGAACACACCCGGAACCTGTCCATCAGCGGTCGCCAGCGGTCGCAACCACGCCTGCAGTTCAACCGGGTCGTGGAAGGCATCCAGGCGGCGCGTACCCACTACTTCAGCGGCGGTGTAGCCGAGCAGGCGCTGCGCGCCGGTATTGAAAATGGTGATGATGCCATCGGTGTCGGTCGCGATCACCGCGACTTCGTCTGAAGCATCCACCATCGCCTGCAGGCGCTGCCGCATTTCGGCCGCGTCCTGGCGCGCCTGCTGCAGTTCGGTGACGTCGGCATGGGCGCCGGCCATCCACAGTGGCCTGCCCTGCCCGTCCCATTCGAATACCCGTCCGCGATCGTGGATCCAGATCCATTCGCCATTCCTGTGGCGCATCCGCAACAGGCAGACATAGTGGTCGGTGCGGCCATCGAAGTGGTCCTGCAGGGCCGCATCGGACAGCGCCAGATCATCCGGATGGACCAGCGCGATGAAGGTCTTCTGGCAGATCGGTTCAAGTTCGTCCAACCGGTAGCCGACGATCTCGGCCCACCGTTCGTTGACCCGCATCTGCCCGCTCTGGACGTTCCATTCCCAGGTGCCGGCCGCGGTGCCCTCGATGATCATCGCCAGGCGGCGGCGCTCTTCGGCCAGTTCCTGCAGCCGGCGCTCCAGCAGTGCGTTGCCGCTGTTGCCCTGATCGGCCATCAGCCGCCTCCCCTGCCGACGCAGCTGCCCGCAGGCCGTGGCGAGCCACAGCGGTCACGGAACAGGGCGGATGGTGCTGACGGCATGGCCTCCCCAGCGACAGCAGGGGCCCAGGCGCCCCTTCCGGCGCAAGTGTGCGCATTGCCGGGGAACATCGACAAGTCCCCCACCCGGCAGCGCCGGGAGGGGGACGGCGGACTCAGCTGCGCTTGGCCCGGGCGAACGCCTCGGCCAGGGCATTGTTGGCTGGCGGCGCGGCCTGTGCCGGGCGTCCGCCATTGCCCGGGTTGCGCCCCTGGCCACGTCCCTGCCCGGGGTTGGCAGCGTCGCGGCGCGGCGCCTGCCCCTGGCTGCGTTCGTCACGGCTGCCCGGGCGGCTGGTGGCCTGGCCGGGCGTGTCGTCCAGACGACGGGTCAGGGCGATGCGCTTGCGCGGCACGTCCACCTCCAGCACCTTCACCTTGACGATGTCGCCGGCCTTGACCACGTCACGCGGATCCTTCACGTAGGTATCGGACAGCGCCGAGATGTGGATCAGGCCGTCCTGRTGCACGCCGATATCGACGAACGCACCGAACGCGGCCACGTTGCTGACCACGCCTTCCAGCACCATGCCCTCGCGCAGGTCCTTGATGTCCTCGACGCCATCAGCGAAACGGGCCGCCTTGAATTCCGGGCGCGGATCACGGCCCGGCTTTTCCAGTTCCTTGAGGATGTCGCGCACSGTCGGCASRCCGAAYGTCTCGTCGGTGAACTGCTCGGCCTTSAAGCCGCGCAGGAAACTGCCGTCGCCGATCAGCGCCTTAATCGGGCGCGCGGTGCTGGCGACGATGCGCTCGACCACTGGATAGGCTTCCGGATGCACCGACGATGCATCCAACGGCTCATCGCCATCGGCGATACGCAGGAAACCTGCACATTGCTCGAACGTCTTCTCGCCCAGGCGCGACACCTTCAGCAGGTCCTTGCGACGCTTGAACGGACCGTTGTCATCGCGGTGGCGCACGATGTTCTCGGCTACCGTCGACGACAGGCCCGAGACGCGCGACAGCAGTGCAGCCGACGCCGTGTTGACGTACACGCCGACGGCATTCACGCAGTCCTCCACGCGCGCATCCAGTGCGCGCGCCAGGCGGTACTGATCCACGTCGTGCTGGTACTGCCCCACGCCGATCGCCTTCGGCTCGATCTTCACCAGTTCGGCAAGCGGGTCCTGCAGGCGACGCGCGATCGATACCGCACCACGGATCGACACGTCCAGGTCCGGGAATTCCCTGGCCGCCGTTTCCGACGCCGAATACACCGACGCCCCGGCTTCACTGACCACGATCTTCTGCGGCGCGTTGTCACCCAGCGCCTTGATGGCTTCACCGGCCAGCTTGTCGGTCTCGCGGCTGGCGGTGCCGTTGCCGATCGCGATCAGCTGCACGTTGTGCTTGGCACACAGCTGCTTGATCGTCTGCAGCGACTGCTCCCACTGCCGGCGGGGCTCGTGCGGGTAGATGGTGTCGGTGGCGACCAGCTTGCCTGTGGCGTCGACCACGGCAATCTTGCAGCCGGTGCGGATGCCCGGGTCCAGGCCCAGCACGCTTTTCGGGCCGGCCGGTGCGGCCAGCAGCAGATCCTTGAGGTTGTCACCGAACACCGCGATGGCTTCGGCCTCGGCTTTCTCGCGGGCCTGGTTGAACAGGTCCAGCAGCAGGTGCATGTGCAGCTTGGCCCGCCAGGTCAGGCGGCAGGCGTCCAGCAGCCAGCGATCAGCGGGGCGCCCCGCATCGCGGATACCGGCGTTGTGCGCCACGCGCCCTTCGGCGTACTGATGTCCGGCCTCGGCATCCTTGCCTGGGTCCAGCTCCAGGAACAGGATCTCCTCGCGGCGCGCACGGAACAACGCCAACAACCGGTGCGAGGGAATCTTCGCCAATGACTCGGCGTGCTCGAAATAATCGCGGTACTTGGCGCCCTCGGTTTCCTTGCCCTCGGCAACGCGGGCACGGATCACGCCCTGCTCGCTCAACCAGCTGCGCAGCTCGCCAACCAGCGTGGCGTCCTCGCCCCAGCGCTCCATCAGGATCGCGCGGGCACCTTCCAGCGCGGCCTTGGTATCGGCTACGCCCTTGTCGGCATCCACGAACGTGGCGGCAAAGACCTGCGGGTCCTGTGTCGGATCGCCCAACAGGCCGTCGGCCAACGGCTCCAGTCCTGCTTCGCGGGCGATCTGCGCGCGGGTGCGACGCTTGGGCTTGTACGGCAGGTACAGATCTTCCAACCGGCTCTTGGTGTCGGCGGCGAGGATCTCGTTGCGCAGCTCATCGCTGAGCTTGCCCTGCTCACCGATGCTGGCCAGCACCGCCGCACGGCGGTCTTCCAGTTCGCGCAGGTAGGTCAGGCGGGTTTCCAGGTTGCGCAGCTGGGTGTCGTCCAGGCCGCCGGTGACTTCCTTGCGGTAGCGGGCGATGAACGGAACGCTGGCGCCTTCATCGAGCAGGCCGACAGCGGCGCTGACCTGGGCGGTCTGGGCACCGATTTCATCGGCGATGGTCTGGGCGATCTGCTGGGCGAGCTGGCGCTGGGCGTGCTTGGCGTCGTGCATTGTTTCCGGCCTGGGCCGCATTGCGGGAAAGGCCCATTCTTGCAATGCGCGGGCGGCAGGGACAAGGCGTTGACAGAGCGGCGGTTCAGGCGGTGGGTCCGGATGGGACGCCGGCATCCTGGCAAAAGGGGCTCGGACTGGCCCCGGGGCTGGGATGCCGGCGCGGACGCGCGATGGTGGAGCGCGTCCTGCCGCGTACTGCGAAGGTCAGCGGTAGTGGCGGGCGGCACGCTGCATGACGATGTCGTCACGCAGGCTCTCCAGCGCCATCAGGCGGACCTTGCCGACACCCTGCAGTTCCATGAACCGCTCCGTGTAGAACTCCGGCCCCAGCGCGGTATCGGCGCGGGATTTGCTGAAGCCGTAGGGCACCACGCCCTTCTCGCCATCCTTGCTACCACCGACATAAAGAACGATTGCCATGTGATGTCTTCCTCCAAATTGCTACTGCGTACTGCACACGATGAGCGGTACTTGTTGGCTCATCGGGATAGAGCTTACCGCGGCCAAGCTGACTGGAACGTCACGAAGACTAATGACGATCCGTTGCATGCAGATGACTGCGGGATAGCAGCAGAACGCTTACGGATCTTTAACTTCCGGCTAACGAATCCGCGGGTTTCAGCCAACGGCGCAGCCCCTCGTGGGTGGGTGTGGTTGGTCGCGGAATGCAAAAGCCGCAGGTGGGTCGGCCGGGTTGGGTTCGCGGGGGACGCCGTGAATCCGTCCCTGGAGGCTTGGCMGCSGCATCCATGCCGCGGACACCCCCGCGAACCCAACCCGACCGCCCTCTGACAGATTTCTGCGGTCTGCCACCCACGGAAAAGAAAAAGAAGATCAAAAGCAAAAACGGCCCGGCCGGCCGTTTCCTGTAGAGCCGAGCCCATGCTCGGCTCTATACGAGCAAGCGCAGCGCGCGACCCGCTGTTGCTGTTCTTTTTCTTCTCCGTGGCTGGACGCGCGCGGAAACTGTCACGGGCCGGGCAGGTGGGTTGCGCAGGGGCGTGAGCCGCATGGATGCGGCGACCGAGCTTACAGGGACGTACTTGCAGCGGCCCCTGCGCAACCCACCCCGCCCGGCCCAATCACATGAATCGCATTTCGCGACCCACCCACGAGGGGCTGCGCCGTTGGCTGGAATCTACGGCCACCAGCCGTGCCCGAACCGCGCGTAATGATCGGCCGCACGCTCGAACGGATTGCGCGCACTGACACCACCACACAGCAGATACACCGGCAGGTACAGCGGCCCCAGCACCAGATACTGGTACACGTGCGCACGCTCATGGTCATCCAGCCGGATCAACGGCTCCACGCCCCACCCCGCCTGATGCGCGTAGGTACGACAGCACATGCCCAGATCGTGGCCGGTGTGCAGGATCACGTTGCCCAGGGTGATCGCTCCGCCCGGGCCCCAGGGCCAGTGATCGAAAACCACCGCGCAATCACGACCGCTCCAGCGCATCTTCGCACCACCCAGCAACCCGGCCAGACCGCCAAGCAGGCCGATCAGGGTATTGGGCACGGTCCACAGCGCGCCCAGCACCTGCAGCGCGCGCAGCCAGATCGGCCAGGGCCGGGACGCGGTGTTCAATCCGCCTCGTTGGGGATCAGCAGCCACAGCAGCAGGTAGACCAGGATGCCGGGGAAGGCGGCCGACGCCAGCGAGACCACCACGTACAGCACCCGTACCAGGGTCGGGTTCCAGCCGAAACGATGGGCGATGCCGCCCATCACCCCGGCAATCATGCGGTCGTTCAGCGAGCGCGACAGGGTGCGCGGCACAGCGTTCATGGCGAGGTCTCCCGGCTGACTGGCTGTTGCCACTGTAGCGCCTGCAATGTCTACGGCGTGCGTTGGCGCAAGGCCTGCAGGCGGGCGCCGAACCACGCCGCGGAGGTCTGTTCGGGCTGGCCGGGGCAGCGGATCCGATACGCCTTGCCACTCATGCTGCTCTGACTCGCGGCACGCTCGATGAACTGCTCGGCGGTGTCGACCATGTCTTTCTTCAGCAGGTAGTCGTACTTGCGCTGCAGGTGGGAACGCGCATCGGCGGGACCGTACCAGCTGCCATTGCGCTGGAACTGGCACTGGGAGCCATCCAGGCTTCCGATCAACTGCGCGATCTCGCGGCGCGCATCGGCGCTCGGCGCAGCGCTGGCGACGCCGGGCGCAAGGGCCAGGGCAAGCGCAAACAGAGGGGAATGTTTCATGGCGTGCGTTCCTTCAGCCAGTTGTCGATGGTCGCCGGCACTTCGCGCTGTGCGCGGCCGGAGACGTAGATGCCGATATGCCCACCGCGGAAACTGGATTCGGTGTAGTCCTGTGTGCCCAACCGGCCACGCATCGCGCGCGATGCATCCGGTGGCACCAGATGATCCTGTTCGGCGTAGATGTTCAGCACCGGCAGGGTCACCTGCGACAGATCCACCGCCTCTTCGCCGATGCGCACGGTGCCATTGACTAGGCCGTTGCCCTGGTAGAACTGCTTGATGAACTCGCGGAAGGCTTCACCCGCGAGGTCCGGCGAGTCGAAGATCCACTTTTCCATGCGCAGGAAATCCTCCAGCGCGGCCTTGTCATCGAGGATGTCGAGCAGGCCCACGTACTTCTGCACGTTCAGGCGGAATGGCTTGAGCATCAAGTAGCTGGCATTCATCAGATCGGCCGGGATGTTGCCCAGCGTATCCACCAGCAGATCCACATCCACCTGCTGGGCCCAGTGCGACAGCATGTTGTCGGCGGTCTGGAAGTCGACCGGGGTGACCATGGTGATCAGGTTGCCCAGCTTCTGCCGCCGCAGTGCGGCGTAGCACAGGGCGAACACGCCGCCCTGGCAGATTCCCAGCATGTCGACGGGGCCTCCAATGCGTGCGCGCAGCGCATCCACCGCGCCATCGATGTAGCGCAGCAGATAGTCCTCAAGCGTCTGGTAGCGTTCGGAACGGTCCGGATAACCCCAGTCCAGCACATAGACGTCCTGGCCCAATGCCAGCAGCTTCTGCACCAGCGACCGATCGGCCTGCAGGTCCACCATGTACGGGCGGTTGACCAGTGCGTACACGATCAGCAGCGGTGTGCGCCGCACCGGAGCGTTCTCGCCGACGAAGCGATACAGCACCACTTTGCCATCGCGCCAGACTTCCTCGCGGGCGGTGGCGCCATAGTCGACGTCCTCCACCTGCGGCAGCAGCTTCAACCCCTCCATCAGCTTGCGCTGCATGGCCAGGGTCTCCTGCATCAGGTCATCGGCATTGAAGCCCAGCGGTCCTTTCATGGCTTACGACTTCCGCGTGGTCGCGCGGGTGGTGGCCTTCTTCGCTGGCGCTTTCTTCGCAGCAGCTTTCTTCGCAGCAGGCTTCTTCGCTGCAGCCTTCTTCGCTGCAGGCTTGCGCGCGACGGGCTTGACCCTGGCAGGCGCTGGCTGGGCAACCGGATCGACGGCATCGGTACCGGCAAGCGCCGCCACCTGTGCCTGCACCCGGCGCAGGCTGCGCTCGAGCTCGGCAATGCGACGGTGGGCGGCATCCATCTCGCTGCGGGTGGGCAGGCCGATACGTTCACTCATCTGTTCAACCTCGCGCTGCAGGCCTGCGCGCAGGCGCATCTGTGCGTTACCCAGCGAGGCATACACCTGCTGGAACGGCTCGGACATGGCGACCTTGGCGTAGGCCTCCTCGGCCACTTCAATCCACAGATCGAACATCGCCCGGGCGCTGGTCAGCTGGCTGCCGGGCTGCTCGTGTTCGGCCAAGCGCTGTTCGAACAGGTCGAACGCCTCTTCCAGTGCCTGCTTGATCTGCTCGACATAGGCCTGCGAATGCTGCTGGTACTCCTCCTGCGCGCGCAGCAGGGCCTGCCACCGCGCCTGGTGCTCGCGGCCGGGCCCGAACGCCGGGCTCTGCAGCCAAGGGCCAGCCAGCGTCTGCAACTGCTGGAACCACGCCGTGAACTCGGGCGGAGCAGCGTCCACACGGGTGCTGCCGCGGGCCCCCTGCAGCATCCACTGCAGCATGCCGTCGCCCTGCCCCTTCACCGCTTCACGCCAGGCCTGGGCAACCTCGGCACTGCTGGCATCGCGGCCCGCAAAGCGTGCAGCGACTTCCTGCATGGTGCCGTACCAGCTGCCAGCTTGATCGCGGAACCGCCGCACTGCCTCTTCGGGCGCGGCAGCACCGRTCCCGGGCAGCAGTTGGCCCCACCAGTCGAACAGGCGCTTCCAGCTGCCCGGGTCGTCGCCAGCCGGGGTTCCCGGCACGGCTGCATGGCGCAAGGCATCACCCCAGGCGCCGAAGTACTGGCGGGCCAGATTCTCGAAATCGCTGCTGCCGGCGTCGTTGGCCGAGCTGGTCATCGCGCTCCTCCGCAGGGCTGGGTCATGGCTTGGGAATGCGCAGGGTCTTGCTGATCATCAGCGACCCGGACAACGCGAACAGCAGCACCAACGGATGCAGCTGCCAAGGGCCAATCTGCCACTGGCCCAGCCACAGGTCGTGGCCGATGGCATCGGTGCCGGCGGCGATCGCCAGCACGATCACCAGCGCCAGGCTGGTGGGAATCGGCGTTCCYTCGAAGTACTTCACCTTGCCTTCGTCACCGCTCATCGCCTCGGCGGTTACGTTGTAGCGAGCCAAGCGGCTGACGCCGCAGCAGACGAAGTAGCTCAGCACCAGCCAGTCCCAGCCCCCCTGCATGCCACAGGCATAGGCCAGCGCTGCGGGCGCGACCCCGAAGGAAATGACGTCCGACAGCGAGTCGAGCTCGCGGCCCAGGGTCGAACTGGATTTGCGCCAGCGCGCGATGCGGCCGTCCAATGCGTCGAAAATGAAAGCCAGCGGGATCAGCGCCATGCCGAACAGCAGGTAGCCGCGCTCGCCATCCTGCAGGAAACGCATTGCGGCAAACACCGCGCCGGTGCCGCAGAAAGCGTTGGCGAGGGTGAACCAGTCCGCCAGATGGAACTCGCGCAGCATCGAGAAGTGACGTTTCATGAAGTCTCACGGGGCATCAAGGCCCACAGGGTACCGCGAGCGCCGCCACCGGCAACAGCGTGGGCTGCCCCTGTCCTTCACCCGTCACTCACCGATCCTCACCAGCGGTGAATTTTTCGCCACCCATCTTGACAGCCTAGGGGGGTGGCGCCTGTCAGCGCTTATCCACAAAGTTGCCCACGCGTAATCCACACCCCCTGTGGACAACTGGTTCTCACCGACTGCGACGTTGGACATTTCCTCATCACCACAAGCCGGGGTTTCCCTACTTCCCAAGCCGATCCGCCAGCGCTATGGTCTGCGGCGGACCCGCCGCCGCCACGTCCGACTCCTTACCGACGGACGATGTTGATGCTGGATGCACGCACCCTGGTCGCGCAGTTGCGGCAGCCCCATGGCGAGGCCGCGCTGGCCGTGGGCGAATCGATGAACCGCAGCAACGGCGCCCTCAACCAGGCGGCGATCGCACTGCTGGCCGTCGCTGCCGGAGAGCAGGTGCTGGAAATCGGTCCTGGCAACGCCGCCTTTGCGCCGCTGCTGCTGCAGGCCAGTGGCAGTCGCTACGTGGGTGTCGAGCTGTCCAGTGCCATGGTCGACGCCGGCAACCAGCACCTTGCCGCCAGCGGCCTGGCTGGCCGTGCCGCGCTGCGCGAGGGTGATGCCCATGCCCTGCCCCTGGCTGATGCCAGCGTCGATGCTGCGCTGGCGGTCAACACCCTGTACTTCTGGCCGGACCTGGCCCCGGTACTGGATGAACTGGCACGGGTGCTGCATCGCAGCGGCCGGCTATGCCTGGCCTTCGGCGATGCCGGATTCATGCGCAGCCTGCCCTTTGCCGCCGACTTTGAGCTGCATGAGCTGGACGCAGTGGAGCTGGCGCTGCGGGTGTCCGGCTTCACCGTCACGGCATGGCGCTCGCATCGCGAATGCACGGCCGGCAATGACAGCCAGCAGCGGGAAAAGCACTTCCACCTGCTGCTGGCGCGCCGGCGCTGAAGCTCTCCCCGCCGGGCATGGCCCGGCGCTACCGAGGCTGCGCCGGATGGTAGCGCCGGACCATGTCCGGCGAGCGCAGCGGCCTCCGGAATGCCTCAAAGCCGGCTGAAGGACCAGCTCTGCATGCGTCCATCCCGGTATGGCATCAYTCCGTGGAACGGGCGCGGATCGGCATCGAACACCAGCGGCAGGAAGTTGCGGTCACCCTCCCACATCGGCAACTGGTCGAGCTTGTCCACGTCCACCCACTCCAGGGTGCCCTCGTGATTGCCGCCGTGCGGGGCACCCTCAAAGCTGTCGATGACGAACACGAAACCGAACCAGTCTTCACCGTGCTTGCCGAAACCCGGCCAGCTGATGGTGCCGCGCAGGCGCATGGCCGTGCAGTCGATACCGGCTTCCTCGGCGATTTCGCGGCGCATGCCGGCGGCGATGTCCTCGGTCGGCTCGACCTTGCCGCCCAGGCCGTTGTACTTGCCCAGGTGGTGGTCGCCCGGCCGGGTATTGCGGTGGATCATCAGCACCTGGCGGCGATCGGGCGAGAGCACATAGCCCAGGGTGGCGACGATCGGGGTATACGGCATGTGCGGGTCCGGCGGCGGGTCAGCCGTGGATTATGGCCGATCAACGCACCAGCGACAGGCGGCGGTCGCCGGCACCCACGGTGTTGCCGTCTGGATCACGGCGCAGGGTGGCCACGCCATGGCCGCGTTCGGCCAGGTATTCCAGCCATTTGCCGAGGAAGGTGTTCATCCGCATGCGATGGCTGATCAGCTCGGCCGGCGGTGGGTACAGGCCCATCGTGTCCTGCCAGCGGCGGCCGACGTAGCAGTGGGTGGTCTCGGCCTGGCGCGCGTCCCGGTACAGGCGGACGAAGGCCGATGGGTCCGGTTCACCGGTCACCGGGTCGGCCAGGTCATAGGTCAGGCGCAGCTCGACCGTGTAGCGGTGGCACTCGATCACGTCCAGGCGCACGTCCAGGCCATCGCCCACCGAAGAGACATAGCTTCCCGCCACCAGCTCGGCCGGCGCGAACAGGCGCACCAGGTGACGGTAGTTCTCTGCGTACAGCCCCATGAGCCAGCTCAGCCGGCTCAGGCGGGGAATGCGCTCGGTACGGGGCAATGCTCGGGCCATGGGTTGATCCTACACGTTGGCCCTTCAACGTGGGGACTGATCGGCCCCGGCCAAAGGGGCCCTGTATCGACCAACGGTCGATACCCACCGCGCAGGTAGACCACGACCGTTGGTCGTGGCGCCCCCGTCAATACAGCTCGCGCTGCAGCCCCAGCGTGCCGAGCACCTTGCTGGAGATCTCCTCGATCGAGGTATGGGTGGTGCTGAGGGTCGGGATGCGTTCCATCTGGAACATGACCTCCGCCGCAGCCACCTCGCGCTTGCAGGTGTCCAGGTTGGCGTAGCGCGAATTGGGCCGGCGCTCCTGGCGGATCTGCTGCAGGCGGTCGGGGTCGATGGTCAGGCCGAACAGCTTGCGCCGGTAGTTGCGCAGGCGGGGCGGCAGGCGGTCGCTCTCCAGATCCTCGTCGGTCAACGGGTAGTTGGCCGCGCGCACTCCGTAATGCAGGGCCAGGTAGATGCAGGTAGGCGTCTTGCCCGCCCGCGACACCGCCACCAGGATCACGTCGGCGTCGTCGTAGTTCACCGCGATGCCATCGTCGTGGGTCAGCGCGAAGTTCATCGCGTTGATGCGCCGGTGGTAGGTGTCGAAGTCGACCATGCCGTGGGCCTGGCCGACCCGGTTCAGGCGCGAGCTGGACAGTTCGCGCTCCAGCGGCTCGATGAACGGGGCGAACACATCCAGCATCAGCGCCCCGCTTTCGGCCAGGATCAGGCTCAGGCTCTGGTCCACGCAGGAGTTCACCACGATCGGCCGGACCTGGTAGCGCTCCCCCGCCGCCTGGATCCGGGCACAGGCTTCGCGGGCTTTTTCGGGGTCATCGACAAATGACATCCGGTCGGTAATGAAGCTGAACCCGGAGAACTGGGTCAACAGGCTATGCCCAATGGTTTCAGCGGTGATACCGGTTCCATCGGAAACGTAGAACACCGGACGGATGGTCGACATGCGCGCATTTACCCCCTACGAAGCCTAAAAGGGCCGCCAACACAAGCTTGTGCCGACGGTGGTCTGCCCGGCATCATATCGGCTTCTTCCTACGGACGCGGCCATCAAAGCCCGCCTCGGGCGATGGCCAAACGGAGCATCGCGCTTGAACGAGAACATCCTGTGGTTGCACGAACTGCGTCTGGCCGACCTGGCCCGCGTAGGCGGCAAGAATTCCTCGCTGGGCGAGATGATCGGCAACCTTGCCGGTCTGGGCGTCTCCGTTCCTGGAGGTTATGCGACCACGTCTGAAGCCTTCAAGGACTTCATCGCGCACAACGACCTGTCCAAGCGCATCTTCGACAAGCTGGCCACGCTGGACGTCGAGGACGTCAACGCACTGACCGCAGCCGGCAAGGAAATCCGCGGCTGGGTGATCGATGCACCGCTGCAGCCGCAGCTGGACCAGGACATCCGCACCGCCTACGCCAAGCTGAGCGCCGACAACGGCGGCGGCGACGTGGCCGTGGCCGTGCGCTCCTCGGCCACCGCCGAAGATCTGCCCGATGCCTCCTTCGCCGGCCAGCAGGAAACCTTCCTCAACGTCACCGGTGCCGACGATGTCGTGCACAAGGTCAAGGAAGTGTTCGCCTCGCTGTACAACGACCGTGCCATCGCTTACCGCGTGCACCACGGCTTCAAGCACGAGGACGTGTTCCTGTCCGCAGGCGTGCAGCTGATGGTGCGTTCGGGCGTGGGCGCGTCCGGCGTGCTGTTCACCCTGGACACCGAGTCCGGCTTCCGCGACGTGGTGTTCGTCACCTCCTCGTTCGGCCTGGGCGAAATGGTCGTGCAGGGCGCGGTCAACCCCGACGAGTTCTACGTCTACAAGCCCACCCTGCAGGCCGGCAAGCCGGCGATCCTGCGCCGCTCGCTCGGCAGCAAGGCGATCCGCATGGTGTACTCGGATGTCCCCGGCGAGCGCGTCAGGATCGAGGACACCCCGGCCGAACTGCGCACCACCTTCTCGATCAACGATGAAGACGTGGCCGAACTGTCGCGCCAGGCGCTGACCATCGAAAAGCACTACGGCCGCCCGATGGACATCGAGTGGGCCAAGGACGGTGTCAGCGGCAAGCTGTTCATCGTGCAGGCGCGCCCGGAGACCGTGAAGTCGCGCAGCCATGCCACCCAGATCGAGCGTTTCGCGCTGACCGAGAAGGGCGGCAACGTTCTGGCCGAAGGCCGCGCCGTGGGCGCCAAGATCGGTGCCGGCGTGGCGCGCGTGGTGAAGACGCTGGAAGACATGAACCGCGTGCAGCCGGGCGACGTGCTGATCGCCGACATGACCGATCCCGATTGGGAGCCGGTGATGAAGCGTGCCTCGGCGATCGTCACCAACCGCGGCGGCCGTACCTGCCACGCGGCGATCATCGCGCGCGAGCTTGGCGTGCCGGCCGTGGTCGGTTCGGGCAACGCCACCAAGGTCATCGAGGATGGCCAGCTGGTCACCGTCAGCTGCGCTGAAGGCGATACCGGCTTCATCTACGAAGGCAAGCTCGGCTTCGAGCGCACCACCACCGATCTGGGCAACATGCCGCCGGCACCGTTGAAGATCATGATGAACGTGGCCAACCCGGAACGTGCCTTCGACTTCGGCCAGCTGCCGAACGCGGGCATCGGCCTGGCGCGTCTGGAAATGATCATCGCCAGCCACATCGGCATCCACCCCAACGCGCTGCTGGAATACGACCGCCAGGATGCGGCGACGAAGAAGAAGATCGACGAGAAGATCGCCGGTTATTCCGACCCGGTCGGCTTCTACGTGGACCGTCTGGCCGAAGGCATCGCCACCCTGACCGCCTCGGTCGCGCCAAACCCGGTGATCGTGCGACTGTCGGACTTCAAGTCCAACGARTACGCCAACCTGATCGGCGGCAGCAACTACGAGCCGCACGAAGAGAATCCGATGATCGGCTTCCGCGGCGCCAGCCGTTACGTCGATCCGAGCTTCTCGGCCGCCTTCGCGCTGGAGTGCAAGGCCGTGCTGCGCGTGCGCAACGAGATGGGCCTGGACAACCTGTGGGTCATGATCCCGTTCGTGCGCACCCTGGAAGAAGGCCGCAAGGTCGTCGAGGTGCTGGCCCAGAACGGCCTGAAGCAGGGCGAGAACGGCCTGAAGATCATCATGATGTGCGAAGTGCCGTCCAACGCACTGCTCGCCGATGAGTTCCTGGAGATCTTCGACGGCTTCTCGATCGGTTCCAACGACCTGACCCAGCTGACCCTCGGCCTGGACCGCGATTCGTCGATCGTGGCGCACCTGTTCGATGAGCGGAACCCGGCGGTGAAGAAGTTGCTGTCGATGGCGATCAAGTCGGCACGTGCCAAGGGCAAGTACGTCGGCATCTGCGGCCAGGGCCCGTCCGATCATCCGGATCTGGCCGAATGGCTGATGCAGGAAGGCATCGAGTCGGTGTCGTTGAATCCGGACACCGTGGTCGATACCTGGTTGCGCTTGGCCAAGTTGAAGGCCAAAGGTTGACCTGTTGACGTGTGATGGCTGACGTCGCTTTCATCGACGCCTGCCCATACTGAAGCTGCACGCAAGCCCCGCCTCTGCGGGGCTTGCTGTTTCTGGCGTCCGCGTACGCCATGTTTCCGTCGCACCTGTTCCCGTTGCAAAGGAGTCCGCATGATCGCCGCTGCCCCACCCTCCCCCGCCACGACCTCCTGGTTCCGCTCACTCGACTGGGAACGCCTGCTGGAGACCTACGGCGTGCCGTTGCTGGCCGCGATCGTGGTGCTGCTGGTCGGCATGTGGCTGGCACGACGGCTGTCCAATGCCATGCCGCGCGCCACCTCGCGCATGGGCGTGGACCCGATGCTGGGCAGCTTCCTGCGCAACGTGGTCTACGCGGCCTCGCTGGTGATCGTGGTTATCCTGGCCATCGGCACGCTGGGCGTGCAGATCACTCCGCTGCTGGCCGTGCTCGGTACCGCCGGCCTCGCCGTTGGCCTGGCGCTGAAGGATTCGCTGTCCAACATCGCCTCCGGCGTGATGCTGGTGACCCTGCGTCCGTTCCGCGTAGGCGACGTGGTGACCATCGCCGGGCAGACCGGCACGGTTCGCGAGGTACGCATTTTCCAGACCGTGATCACCGGCGCGGACAACCAGCACACCACCATTCCGAACACGCTGATCACCGCCGCACCGATCATCAACCTCACCGCAGAGCCCACCCGCCGCGTCGAGCTGGTGGTGGGCATCGGTTACGAAGACAACATCCAGTTGGCGCGTGATACCGCACTGGCCCTGATGAAGGCCGACCCGCGCGTGCTGCAGACGCCGGCACCGGACGTGGTGGTGTACGAGCTGGGTGCGCACGCGATCAACCTGGGCATCCGCTGCTACGTGAAGTCGGCCGATCACTTCGGCACCAAGGTCACCCTGCTCGAACAGATCAAGCTGGGCTACGACAAGGCCGGCATCAACATCCCGTATCCGCAGCAGGACATGCACCTGTACCTGCATGGCAAGGATGGCGGCGTGGTCGAGGCAGACGCACTGGTGCGCGACAAGCCCTGATCGGCAGTGCCGACCACCGGTCGGCACCCATCCGCCGTCATCGGTAGCGCCGGGCCATGCCCGGCGGACGCTGCTTCAGGCCTCGACTGCCTCTTCCAGCACCGGATAGTCGGTGAATCCCGCCGCGCCACCACCGAAGTACGTCGCGCGATCGGGCGAATTCAACACCGCGCCGCTGCGCAGGCGCTCGGGCAGATCGGGATTGGCGATGAACGGCCGACCGAAGCCGATCAGGTCGGCCCATCCCTCCGCAAGCGCCTGCGCGGCACGCTCGGCGGTGTACTTGCCGGCGTAGATCAACGTGCCCGGATAGATCATCCGCAGCGCCTGCTTGAACGCGACCGGCATCAACGGGGCATCCTCCCAGTCGGCCTCGGCGATGTGCAGGTATCCCACACCCAGCTCGCCCAGCAGATGCGCGGCAGCCAGATAGGTCGCCTGCGGCGTGTCATCCACCGCCCCCTGCAGCGTGGTCAGCGGTGCCAGACGCACGCCGACTCGCTCGCCGCCAGCGACATCGACCACCGCCTGCACCACCTCGCGCAGGAAGCGCAGGCGATTGCGCAGCGCGCCGCCATAGCCGTCGGTACGCTGGTTGGCCTGCGAGTCGATGAACTGGTTGATCAGGTAGCCGTTCGCGCCGTGCAGCTCGACGCCATCGAATCCGGCAGCCAGTGCATTGCGGGTGGCCTGCGCATAGTCGGCCACGATGCCCGGAATCTCGTCCTCGCCCAGCGCGCGCGGCATCGAGTGCTGGATCATTTCGCCCACGCCGGATTCCGGACCGGCGCCGGTCGGGTCGACGAAGACCTTCACCCCTTCGGCCTGCAGTGCCGAGGAAGAGACCGGCGCCGCGCCGTCCGGTTGCAGGGCCACATGGGAGACACGGCCGACATGCCAGAGCTGGGCGTAGATGCGCCCACCCGCCGCGTGCACGGCATCGGTGACCCTGCGCCAGCCCTGCACCTGTTCGTCGCTGTGGATGCCCGGGGTCCAGGCATAGCCCTGGCCCTGCGGGCTGATCTGGGTGCCTTCGCTGACGATCAGCCCGGCACCAGCGCGCTGGGCGTAGTACTCGGCCATCTGCGCGGTGGCGACATTGCCGGCCGCCGCACGCGAGCGGGTCATCGGTGGCATCACGATACGGTTGGGCAGCGTCAGCGCGCCCAGGCGGTGGGGGGTGAACAACATGGCGGCACTCTCTTGCGGGGGATTGCCGGCAAGGATGGGGATGGCGCTGCGCGCGCAACAGGCGCGTCCGCGCAAAACAGTTGTGCCTGGCAGGCAAGGGTCACAGCCCTTCCCTGCGGCGGTCGGGGTCGGATCCCTTTCCGCAGGAAAGGGCTCCGACCCCATCGTTACAACGTCGGCTCGATCAACGCCCCGCCGTGTGCGATGCGGTCGTAGCAGGCGCGCACGACCTCTTCGCCGTACTTCAGCTCCAGCCGGCGCACGATGAAATGGCCGCGGGCCAAGTCCTGGTAGTAGTCGGTGAACATGGTGTTGAGCGTCGCGCCGGCCGCCGCACCGACGATTGGTACCGCCTGCGCGGCAAACTTCTCGGTGACCACCACGCCGAAACGGGCGGCGACCTTTTCCACCAGCTTGGCCAGCAGCTTGCCGGCTTCCTTCGGCGCCACGCCCAGGGTCAGGTCGCGCCCGGTCACCACGCGCCCGGCCAGTTCGGCCGAGAGGTGGCGCATGACATCGGTGGTGAAACCACGGGCGAGGTAGTAGCCGGTCTCGCTGGCATCGTCGCGCGGCGAATTGCCACCCAGTGCGAACACCTCCAGGCAGGCCTGGCGGGTGCTGAACTGCGATAGATCGAAGCCTTCGCTGCGGGCGACGTCGGCTACCGCGCGCATCATGATCGTGGTCGATACCGGCAGCTCGATGAACAGCGCAGCGAAACCGAACGCCCCACCCACCGCACCGGACGTCGCCGCCGCCAGCTTGTGCCAACGTGTCGAGGCGCCCTTGCCAGGGGTGTTGTCCATGCTCCACAGCGCGGCCTGCACGGATTTGGACAGCGCCGCCTGCACCGCACCGTGGATGCGGTTGGACACCGAGGTGGGAAGCGCCTTCACCGCGAACTCCAGCGGCGTTCCGACCAGGTTGGCCATGCGCGCGGTGATCGTGGGTGCTTCCAACAGTGCTACCGACCGCTGCAGGTCAGACCAGTCACCAGCGTCGTGGGCGATATCGCGGGGCAGCAGGATGGGCTCGTTCATGCGGCCGATCTTAGCGCCAGGGAGTTGAACGCAGGGTGGTGCCGGCCGCTGGACGACAACCCTGCGCCGCCGGCTGGGATCAGGCCATTGCCGGYCAGCGGCCGGCACCAACCCTCACGGGCTCGGCAGCCCCGACAGCGCGCCCATGAACTGGCGGTAGTGGCGCAGCTCGTTGATCGAATCGTGCACATCGCTCAGTGCGGTGTGGTTGCTGTTCTTGCCCACGCCCGCAGCCACGCTTGGCGCCCAGCGCTTGGCCAGTTCCTTCACCGTGGACACGTCCAGGTTGCGGTAGTGGAAGTACTTTTCCAGCCGCGGCATCTGCCGGTGCAGGAAGCGGCGGTCCTGGCAGATGGAGTTGCCCGACATCGGTGACACGCCGGCCGGAATCCACTGCGCCAGGAAGGCCACGGTCTGCGCTTCGGCCTGGCCAAGCGTGGTGGTGCTGTCGATGACGCGCTGCCACAGGCCCGAACGACGATGCTGGTTGCGGTTCCACTCGTCCATCGCTTCCAGCGTTTCCAGCGGATGATGGATGGCGAACTCCGGGCCCTCGGCCAGCACGTTGAGCTGGGCATCGGTGACCACGGTGGCGATCTCGATGATCGAATCGTTGTCGGTATCCAACCCGGTCATTTCCAGGTCGATCCAGATCAGCCGCTCGTTGGCCGCGCCGTTCTCTGCCATCGTGTCGCCTCGTTGCTGGGCAGGCACGAGGCCGGCCGGTAATGGAAAGTGGCGGCCATCATACCCTTTCGCCACTCAGCCCTCGCCAGCGTGGTCCTCCAGCAGCAGCGGCGGCTTGCCACGCTTGGCCCTGAAGTAGTTGGTCAGCCGGTTGCCCGCTTCCTTGGCCAGCACGCCGGCATGGACCTCCACCCGGTGATTGTGGCGGGCATCAGCGACCAGATCGAACACGCTGCCGCAGGCGCCGGTCTTGGGGTCGCTGGCACCGTAGACCAGGCGCGCCACGCGTGCGTGCACGATAGCCATCGCACACATCGCGCACGGCTCCAGGGTGACATACAGGGTGCTGCCGATCAGGCGGTGATTGGCCAGCATCCGCCCGCCCTCGCGCATGGCCACGATCTCGGCATGCGCGCTGGGATCGTGCGAGGCAATGTTGAGGTTCCAGCCCTCGCCCAGCAGCTGACCGTCGGCACCCACCAGCACCGCACCGACCGGGATCTCGTCAAACTCGCGTTGCGCACGTTCGGCCAATGCCAATGCGTGGCGCATCCAGTGTTCGTCGGCGTCGTGCACGGGCACGCCCAGGGTGTCGGTCATGGTGGTTCTCGAATTCGAACAGTACGGCGCGACCGCAGTGTAGCGCAGGCCTCTGCGACCACGTCGACCGCGCCTCGCAGGCCGCCTCCAAACGGCATTTCCCCTCCAATTCCGGCCGCTATACTTGGGTGCACTTGCGAAGCACCTTGGACATGCCCATGACCACCCTGCGCCCCTCCCGCGCCACCGATGGCGACGCTCTCGTCGATCTCTGGCGCCGCGCCGTCGACGCCACCCATGATTTCCTCAGTACCGAAGACCGTCGGGCTATCGATGCTGAAGTTGCCGGCTTCCTGCCACAGGCCCCGATGGTCGTGGCCGTCGGCGACCAGGACCAGCCGCAGGGTTTCATGCTGATCGACGGCTCGCACATGGAAGCGTTGTTCATCGATCCCGACGTGCGCGGAACCGGTATCGGCCGCCAGCTGCTGCAGCATGCGCTGGCACTGCAGCCGCAACTGACCACCGACGTCAATGCGCAGAATGCGCAGGCCGTGGGCTTCTATCGGCGCATGGGTTTCATCGAAACCGGACGCTCGCCGGTGGATTCGCAGGGTCGTCCGTATCCCCTCATCCACCTGCGCCATCCAGGCTGATCGGCGGTTGGAACGCCGGCCGTTCCCCGGTCAGGCAACCACGTCGAACGCCGGCGAGTAACGCACCTCCCCCTGTGCCATCGGTGGCTGCAGGCACAGGGCCTGGAAATACGCCGCCGGCACGCCGGGTAGTACCAGATCCGGCACGGCACGGAAGCCGAAGCGCCCGTAGTAGGCCGGCTCGCCCAACAGCACGCAGCCGCGCGCGCCCCTCTTGCGCAGAGCCTCGATCGCGGCCCGCATCAATGCCGTGCCCACGCCGCGCCCCTGCTGCTGCGGCAGCACCGAAATCGGCCCGAGCCCGAACCAGCCCTGGCTGTCGTCCTGCACGCTGACCGGGGACAGCGCGACATGACCCACCAGTTGGCCCGCATCCTCTGCCACCAGCGAGATGCTCAGCTCGCCACGCTCACGCAATGCGTCGACGATGTGGTGTTCGGTGTGGCTGCTGTGCAGCGCGTTACGGAAGGCCGCCTCGGTCAGGAAGTGGATTCCAGCAGCGTCTGCGGGCAGTTCAGGGCGGATGGAGAGCATCGTCGGCACGTCGTCGGAACGGAGTAAGCACCTTGATCATGCCGCATCGAGGAAGCAACGGCCCGCGCCTGATGCCCGTACCCCACCTGTGAAATCCGGATACGAATCACAGTTCGCTGCATCCAATCCAGTTTGATAGCGTCAAAATTTCGACTATTTCACTTTTCCGCCGCGAGAATCGCGCAATCTAGCCTTCCCGGGTCCGGGATCGTGGTCACCAAGGAAAGGAGACATGCCGTGATTGCCCGTCTTTCCTCGCCAGCGCGGCGCGCACTTTCGTCGCCCGCAGCGTGCCCCGTCGCGAACGCGCTCACTCCTCCGACCGGAGGCTGACGGTGCGCCGCACATCCCCCCCGTGTCTTGCCTTGCTTCTACTGATTGCCTGCAGCCCGGAGACCGCCATGAACCAGGAACTTGCTTCCGCCGAGTCCGACGTCGCCCAGGGAGGACGTGGCCTGGCCAAGCTCAACCCCTCACCGCGCAAAGCCTATGAACTGGTACTGCGCCTGCACAACCCGCCGGGCAGCTTTGCCGTGGTCGAAGGCGTTGCCCAGTACGATGTCAGCAACGAAGCGCAGTGCGGGTACATCGAGCCCGCCACCGGCGCTCCCGCCCGCATCACCAGCCAGGAGCCGGTGACGCTGCGCAGGGTCACCGACAACGAGTACCGCGGCACCGTCTACCTGGACCGCATGCTCGACGAGGACTACTACGGCCGCGGCGTCTGCCATTGGGCCTTCAGTGGCGCCGGCGCGATGTTGAAGGCGACCGGCGCCGATGGCGAGACGCGCTTCCTGTCCTTCATCGAGGCCGATCCGTTCGTCAAAGGCCAGGCTGAGACGCGCCATTATCCGCAGGGCGACTACCCACGCGTGGCGGACCTGCCCGACTATGGCGCTACCGGCCAGAAGGACRCCAGCCGGTTCCGCCCGGAACTGCAGGACACGCTGTTCTCTGCCACCTTGACGGCCGATGAGGTGCAGCCGTGACCCTCGGCAGCCAGGACTACGCCGCGCTGTCCAACGATGCCTATCGCGACCTGAAAGTCGGTCGCCGCGCCCCCGGACAGGAAGAGCATGTCTCCCTCAACGGGCATGACTACAAGGTGCTCGAGCACGTCAGCAACCGCTTCAATGGCTATCAAGGCACGATCTACCAGCGCGTGGACACGCAGGAGATCGTGGTGTCACATCGCGGCACCGAGCAGATCGCCCGCGATGGCCTCCTCGCCGATGGCGGCATGGTGGTCGCCCGCTACAACGTGCAGGCCGCCGATGCGCTGGCACTGACCCAGCGCGCCCTCGCGTACGCTGCAAAGGAAGGACGCGACCTCGGCCAGGCACCTGAGGTCACCGTCACCGGGCATTCGCTCGGCGGCGCGCTGGCCCAGATCAGCGCACACCACTACAACCTGAAGGGCGAGACCTTCAACGCTTATGGCGCGGCCAGTCTTGGCTACCGCATTCCCGAAGGCGGCACCAGCGTTGTCAACCACGTCATGGCAGCCGACCCGGTCAGCGCCGCTTCGCCGCACTTCGGCCAGGTGCGCGTATACGCCACGCCCCAGGAGATCGACACGCTGGGCGACTGGGGCTTCAGCAACAGCCGTCTGCGCATCCTGATTCCCGACAGTGCACTGGGCGCGGCCGCCAACTCCCTCGGTTCGCACAAGCTGGTCAATTTCCTCGGCGAAGACTCGGTGCTGGGCAGGCCGGAGACGCAGGCCTTGGCACGCGACAACGTCAAGATGATCGACGAGTACCGGGACAAGATGGAGCTGCTGCGCAGTGGCGTCACCACCGGTACGCGCGGCCTGCCGGGCGGCGTCAAGGATCTCTTCGACCATCTGCGTGGCCCCCTGGAACCGGGCGAACCCGCGCGCCGTGAAGCCGAAAGGCAGGGCCGCCCGATCGGCATGCTGCGCATCGACGACGCCGGCCACGTCGGCAACCCCTTGTTCAATGATGCCCTGCGCGGCGTGCACGCACAGGACGCCCGCGTCGGCCGCACACCCGATGGCATGAGCGCGCAACTGGCAGGCTCGCTGGCTGCGGAAATGCATGCCGCCGGCGGACAGCGGATCGACGAGGTACTGATGAGTGCCGACGCGTCACGCAGCTTCGCCCTGCAGGGTGAGGGCGGCGACCCCGGCCATCTGCGCGTGTCCGTCGACACCACCCGCGCGATGAACACGCCGCTGGAGCAGAGCAGCCAGCGCATCGAGCAGCAGGCTGCCGGCCAAGCCCTGGCACGCGAGCAGCAGCTGGAACAGACCCAGGCGACCCAGCGCAGCCTGCACGCCTGAGACGCTTGCTGGAATGAAAACGGGAGCCGGCACTGCCGGCTCCCGTCATTTCCGAGGTCGATCAGGGGCTGGAAACCGCCGGGTTTGCCGCCGGCCCTGCCAGCACGTACGCATCCGGGCCCGAGTCCGGGAAGCCGCCGCAGGCCTTGTCGCCCGGCGCCACCGGATCACACGGCCACTGCGCGCGCGTTACGGTGTCGCGCAGCTCGAAGCGGGTGCCGTTCCAGACCACGAAGGCCAGGTGTTCGCGGTTCCAGTCACTGAAGCTGTGCGGACCGGTCTTCTGCGGTGATTCCGGGTACTGCACGAACCAGCGCATGGCCGGCCCGTACTGCAACTTGCTGTGGTCCAGGCTGATCCTGCCTTCGCGGGTGCGGTGGCGGGCACGATCGGCCTCGGCGATCGACGGTGCCGCCGGCATTGCCATTGCAGTGATGTCCTGCGGGACGCCATCGCTGCCCACCTGGTACACGCGCTGGCGGACGTAGGCCTGCCCGCAACTGCCGGCTGCGAGTCGGACGGGCTCTGCGGTGTTCTCGTTTGGCAGTGCGCCATCGGCACAGTCGAACGGCGCCGAGACCAGGTAGGTGGTCGTCGACGCATCCGCGCCTTCAAACGAACGCACCCAGATGTCTCCCAGGCGGGCGATGAAGTCCGGGCGCTGGCCCACGCCGGCCACGGCCTTGAACCACGCCTTCTGGCGCACTTCACGCTCGCGCCAGCTGCGCGGCAGGTGGATGTCCTGCTCAGGCAAGGCCACCAGCAGCGCCGCCAGGTGCGGCGGCAACGCGCCCTGGCAGGCGCCGATCATCAGATCGCCCTGCGGTGCCAGGCGACCGGCCAGATCGACCGGGCAGCGCGCACCGAGCTGGCGCTCCGCGGCCTGGTCTGGTGCCAACGGGATGATCGGTGCCAACGGGATGATCGGCGGTGCGACGGGGGCCGGCGCAGAGGCTGGCGCGGTGTCGGGCGCCTGTGCGACCGCGGGTGCCGGGGCCGACACCTGCGCGGGAGCCGGTGGAGGAGCTGCGACAGGAGCCGTTGCGACAGGCGCAGCATTGGTGGAGGCAACGTCGGTCGGCGGTGCCATCGTTGCTGCCGCAGGTGCCGGTGCACTCGCGGGTTCGGCAGAGACGGCTTCCGGAGCGACGCCCGTCGCCGGTTGCGGCTGCGGTGCGGGTTCGGGCGCCGGGGGCATGGACGGCACAGGTGCAGCTACCAGGGCAGGCACCGGCTCAGCCGCGGCGACGGGAGCCAGTGCAGCTACGGCATCAGTTGCGGCGTTAGCGGGCGTCTGCGCGTCCGCCGCGGCCACTACCGGTGCTGGCACCGCCTCCTCGACGGCGGGAGCCGCCGGGGCGTCGGGTGCCTGCTGTGCGTGGGCCATGGCGGCAGCCAGTCCCAGCGGCAGCAGCCACAGTGCCGGAGCGCGGCCACGCTGGGCCGCTTGGGAACGCAGGAAAGTGTTTCGCATGTTGTGTCCTTACAAAGAGATCCATGTAGGCACCCGAGGGTGCTCGGTGTCGTGCGATGGGCCCGCCGGTCTCCGACCTGCCGGGCGGTGCCCAGATTACAGCGATCGCGGGCGATTCTGATCCTGCTCGCGGATGACCGAAGCGGTCTGTTCCTGGCGGGAAGAGGCTTCGGCCGCCAACTGCTGGCTGCTCTGCTCGAGCGGCAGCTGGGCAGCGGCCTCACGCTGCACCATCGAGCGCTGCATCGCCGGGTCCCCCATGACGCCCTGCACCGCAAACAGCGCCCTGCCGTCGGTACCGGCCACCACGTGATCGATACGGCTCATCCCTGCCTTCTGTGCGCTCAACGCCAAGGCCGCGGCCGTATTGTCCAGTTCCTGCTGGCTGCGCAGGCCACTCTGCGGCCCCATCTGCTGCAGATGACCCCGCGCCTCGGTAAACAACCGGTTGCCGGCATGGGCCGGATCGGACATATCGCGCGCGCGCTCAGGCAACTGTGCAGGTTCGCCCACTTCGCCGCGGGCAAGCCGGTCCATCACGTCCGGGGTCAGCTTCTGCTGCCACGCCTCGAAACGCTTGAGCCGGTCCTCCACCCCGTTGACGGCACCGTTGATGGCATACGTAGCCTCGCGCACGTCCTCGCGCGCGTGTTCCGGCACACGGTTCTGCCATTGCCACACCGCGATGCGACCTGCGTGTTCCGGCTCCGATGCCAACTCGGGCTGGTTGACCAGATCCAGATCCAGCGCACTGCCGGCGCGCTCGTAGCTTTCCTTGCCGGTCAGCGGCAGATAACCGCGCCCGTGGTACTTGAGCGCATCTCCGGGCGCGTCATTGCCCATCCGGCCGCCATACATCAGCTCAGCCAGATCATCCGGACGCCCTCGCAGGGCTTCCTGGCGCGCGGACTCCAGCGCCTCGGTGCCATTGCGCCACGCCGCTTCGACCGGGATCTGCGAGATGCCCCGGGTATAGTTGAAACTCTCGTTGAGCCGGCTCAGGCCGCGCGACTCGTGCCCTGCCTGGGCCATGAAATTGGCCAGTTCAAGGGGGGAGTCGATGCCGGCTTTCGTCGCCTGCCGCAGCAGTTGCGACTCTCTATCGGTCGACACAGTGCAACTCCTGGATGTTCATCAGCGCGGATTCCTTTCCGCCGGTTGGAGCTTGGCTCATGGAAGCGACACCTCGGCGACACTGGACGGATCGAAGTCCTCGAACCGCACCCTGCCCAGTTCCGCCACCGAGAAATCCCGGATGTTGGTCGCCTCGGTCTCGATATCCACGACCTTGCGTCTCACCCCATCCACCCAGCACGCCTTGTCCGCCGATGCGTAACGGAACCGGTACGTGCTGCTCCAGCGCTCGCGGCTGCCGCCGTTGGTGATCACGCTGAAGGTGTCTTCCTCAACCATTGCATACGCAAAAGGGTCGCCAGCCAGGCCACCGCGGGTGGAACATGGCACCAGCTTGTCGTTGCGCGCGGCCAGCTGCCAGCGCCCGCGCCCGTCACCGCGCAGCAACAGCAGCACCCGGTTTGGTCCGTGCTGGCCGGGCACCAGCCCTTCCGGCGTCGGCTGGTCGATGACCAGCAGCTGGTACTCGATGCCATCGCCGTTGAGCTCGCCCCTGACGGCTTCCAGCAGGTTCGCACCGGACGGAACGAATGCCAAGGCATCGTCCATGTGTGCGCCAAACCTGTCGTCCATCCCCTCCCACTCCTTCAATGTCGTCTTGCCGATGCCCGCCTCCCTGGCCGGTCGGAACGCGGTGTCCCGGCTCGCCCGCGCCTGCGCAGATGCGGATCATAGCCCCGCGCACGGCGTGGCCGCGATAGTGGCAAGCGTCACCCGTCGGACGGGCGGACAGAGTCCTCATTGGACGGAAAAGCTCCTGCGTTCGGTGGCACTGGCGCGTCATTTTTATGACGCGCGGGGAGCTTACCGCGAGGAGCTTTGCCGCGTCGAAGGTCGGGAGAAGCGAAAAGC